>JACQEP010000011.1 GCA_016200485.1 Gammaproteobacteria bacterium | reverse complement strand
TGCCAGATCAGGCAGGTTTGCAATGAAATTATTTTAGAAAAACAGGAAACCGAAAATGAAGACAACGGTTTGTTTTGAAAAAAATCCACCCAAAGCTGAAACAGGTTTTCAGAATGGGGTTTTTCTACAGCGTCGTTAGGCTTTATCCTGAAACAATGCCCCCAGCATTTGTTCGGCAGTATTGAGAGCCTTTACATTTGCCATTGATTGATATTGTGCCATTTTTAACGCCAATAATTGCTCGGCGATATCCACATTGGAATCTTCAAGTGCACCAGATTGGATGAGGCCAAAATTACCCGTTCCCGGTGCGCCAGTGATTGCCTGGCCTGAGCCATAAGTTTCCCCGAAGCCGCCATTGCCCAGTGGTTGCAGTCCTTGTGGATTGGTGAAATCTGAAAGACTGATTTGTGCGATAGTACGTGTCTGACCATTAGTGTATCGGGCTGAGACGATACCGTTATTATTGACAGCGAAGCCATCAAGACCGCTGCTGCTGTAACCATCTTGTGTCAATGAGTTTATGCTGTTGCCGCCACTGTATTGTGTACTCTTTGCCAGCCCAACGGTGATGTTCATATTAGCCGCACTATTGCCAGGATTGAACGATGGAATAGTGATATCAGCGGGTGATGGAGAGGTCAGGGTACCGTTGGCTGAAAACTGTATCGGTGTTGAGTTCAGCACTTGATTGCCATCAGCATAGGCACGCACATTCCACTGATTGGGAACGGCTGTTTTGGAAAAGTAGAGATTCATTTGATGCGCTTGCCCCAAGCTATCGTAGCTGGTCATTGCCATCGAATAATTGTAGCTGCTGGGGTCGTTGACACTGAATGCACTTGCCGGTGCATTTGCATCGGCATTTAGATTCAGGTCAAGATCAATACGGCTGGTAGCTGCGGGGGACCCCGATGATGCATTCAGTTGCAGGTCGCCACGCACATTGCTGATGTTGCCCGCAGCATCCGCCAGAAAGCCTTGCAGGCGTTGATTGTGTGTATTGACAATGTAGCCATCGCGATCCAAATGAAAGGCCCCAGCGCGCGAATAGGCGGCGCTGCCATTGTCATTCACGGCAAAATAGCCTTTGCCATTGATGGCCATATCCAGTGAATTATTGGTGTAACGTAAATTGCCTTGACTGGGTTGAGCCGTAATTTGGGAAATCTTTACGCCGGAACCATTATTGAGATCGCTCAATTCGGTACGTGATTGCTTGAAACCAGTGGAGGAGGCATTGGCAATGTTGTTGGAGGCGGTTTTGAGCATGCTGAATGCTGCATTGACACCACTCAGTGCGATATCGAAAGCCATCGTTATTCTCCTCACTGTCCAGCCAGTACCACATGGCGCTATTGTTCGCGAAATTGCGTGTCTACTATAGAAGATAGCGGCATTTGTAAGGGTGGCGATAAGGATGGGAAGGTAAATTGCGGGTCGCTAACTCTTTGATTTTATGGTGTTTTTTCTGTTATATTTGGACTGAATTATTCGCAATTAAATCAACGAGTTGGCATCGGGCTTGGATGTGAGGATGATCACAATTCTGGCTAAAAAATTGGCCGAAGTTTCAGTTGGGGGGCTAAAACGAAATGCGCCCAGCGGGCGCATTTCAGTCATTTCGATTAATGATGGTGGTCGTCATCTGGCCCGTGGACATGTCCATGATCCACCTCTTCGGCGGAAGCATCGCGGACGTCAATGACTTTGACATCGAAGTTGAGCGTAATGCCGGCCAATGGATGATTGCCGTCGATAGTGACATTATCGTCTTTGACCTCAGTGACAGTGACGACGCTGAGGCCATGATTGGTCTGTGCATGGAACTGCATGCCGGCTTCGACTTTATCGACACCGCTAAACATATCAATCGGGACTACTTGGCTCAGCGCTTCATCGCGTTCGCCATAGCCATCAACAGGGGCGATGGAGACAGTGATCGAATCGCCAGAACGCTTACCTTCTAGGGCTTTTTCCAAGCCTGGGATAATATTGCCTGTACCATGGATGAAGGCGAAGGGATGATGATCGTTGGTTTGATCAAGGATGTTGCCGTTTTCATCGGTGAGGGTGTAGGCGATGACGGCCACTTTGTGTTTGGCGATTTGCATGGGGAATATCCTGGCTCGAGGTTAAACGGTTAGTTTAAGGGGCAAGACAGGGGAATTCAAGAAAAAGTGCCGGTTTGTGTGAGATGGTGGTGTTATCTATCTGTTTTTAAAGGATTAGATCAAGAGAGGGAATCCAATGACGCAATTTAGTGTAAATACGCATCGAATGAATCCTTACGCCCAGTTTAAATTCCGCGTACGTTGGGATGGACGGGTTGTGGCCGGAATTTCGTATATCAGTGGTTTGGAGCGGCATACCGATGTGGTGGAATACCGCGAGGGCGGGCAACCCAATATTCAACGCAAGGCACCTGCGCTCTCGTCATTTGTGCCGATTGTGCTGAAGCGGGGGGTGACGCACGATACGACATTCGAACAGTGGGCGAATCTGGTGTGGAATCCTGCGGGCAATCCTGAGATTGCGCTCAGGGATTTTCGCAAAGATATCCTCATTGAATTACTCAACGAATCAGGGCAGGTCGTGTTGGCGTACAAAGTGTATCGTTGCTGGCCGTCGGAATATGCGGCGTTAGGTGATTTGGACGCGAGTGCAACGGCAGTGGCAATGGAAACTCTGGTGTTGGAGCATGAAGGTTGGGAGCGTGATACTTCCGTTGCCGAGCCGATGGAACCGGGCGCGGGGGCATCGAACAAACGTAAGCGCTGATGTGAGGATGTAATGACGAAATCAGTAGTGACGCATTATGCACAGATCGAATCTTTCATCACGAAAGATGGTTCGATTATTCGTGAGTTAATGCATCCTGTGGCGCATGGTGTCGCCAAACAGAGTTTGGCAGAGGCGATTGTAGCTGTGGGAACGCGTACGCTGGCGCATCGGCATCATCGAAGTGAAGAGCTGTATTACATTCTTCGTGGCTACGGATTAATGCATCTGGGAGACGAGCGTTTTGAGGTGAGCCCGGGCGATACTGTGTGCATCGCACCGGGTACCGTGCATGCCATTGAAAATATCGCTGCCGAGGATTTGGTGATTCTTTGCAGCTGCGCACCTGCTTATGCGCATGATGACACCGAAATATTGTAGGGGCGATTCATGAATCACCCCTGCGTGGATTGCAATGCTATAGCAATATCAGCGGTTTTTAAGGCTGATTGATTGCAATCTCCAGCAACACATTACGCATTTCTTTTTTGAGCGTAAATTCAGCCTTTTCGGTCACTCGGCGGACGGCAGTTTCTTCATCCAGACCGGGCATTTCAATTTCCCAGCGTTTTTCACCGCGGCTGAGTCCGGCGATTTTTTCAGCCAGTTCAATGTGCAGGACCCCTTGGCCTGAAACCCAGTTGTTCGGCAGGCGTTTCGGGTCGATGGTGAGCTTTCCTCTCAGTAAATAATCGGCGTGGCCGGTGTCGGCCGGTGTCAGCCCAGCAGTTTTGAGACCGCCGGTTAACAAATTGGCCATGACTTGGGCCTCAGCGTTGTCATCTGAAGCAGCTGTAGGCTGAATTTTGAGTTGTTTGAGTTGCTCTTCAAGATCGGCCTCAATGCGCACCACATCCCATATGGCTTTGATACCACGGCCGGTGACATCGACAGTACGCATCGACTGTTGCAGATATTGGCGCTGTTTTTGTGCACGCAAGGCCTTAGCAAGGATGCCCGTTCTGCGCAGTGGATCAATATTCTTGATGGCAGAGGCGTCGATGAGTTTTTGCGTTTCCTGATCAAGCTGCGGAATCTTGGTCTTCATGTAAGATTCACCGTGGTTGCGTTGCATGGCGGCAAGGGCATAGAAAGTTTTGGTGTCCGGACTTTGCCATTCGTCGACAACGGTGATGGCGGACACAATTTCTGGTGCGGCAGTGGCGATCAGGGTTGCAGAACTGTTCTTGAGGGTGTTTCCCTTGATGTTGGGGTCAACATAAGTAAACAGGGTAATGATTTTGTCGCGCGCCGCCTGGCGTGCCTGTTCAATATTATTGGCGTCTGCTTTTTTAGTGATGTATTCAATGCGGCCATAACGGGCGCTTTCGTTGTTGATCCAATCAGGTTCCGGACGGGGTAGTGTGGCAGGGGGTGCGGCAGTGGCAGTGCTGGATTTGCTGCTGCTTGGCACGCCGCCCGGTGCGCTACAGCCACTGAGAGTGATTGCCAGTAGTACGCCGATGACTGGAATAGCCTTGACCATGTTTCTCTCCCCGGTAATTAATCGGTGCAGCACACACCTGTACTCTCCTGCGAGAGTATGGTGAGAGACAAGTGTAGCGGATCGAGCGGATCGCGTCAGCGGCTTTATTGGTCTTCGCTAGCAAGAGAGGAGATCAGATGTTATCGGAGAGTTTGGTAACGTCTACATATACCGTCAATGACTGACCCGGACGGACTTTCTTTTTGATGCTGGGGTTCCATTGTCGAATTTGGGCAATGGTGACATTAAATCGGCGTGAAATCCGCGTCAGCGAATCACCATGACGGACCTGATAACTGATCTTGCGGGTAACTTGATCGGCACCAAGCACCTTCCCCGGCCCACTGCTGTGATCGGGGCGGATGGAATCAATGCTGGGAATGGCGGAGACGAACGCTGTTGCCGTGGGTTCGCTGCTTTTCTCATAGCTGTCATCATGCTTAATGGTGAGCTTCTGGCCGAGTTTTACTTTGTCCCGCGTGGTCAGGCTATTCCATGCGGCAAGTTCTTTGACCGGGACGTCAAGATCTCGGGCGATTTTATACAGAGTATCCCCCTTTTGCACGGTGTAGGAGCCCTTGTCCTTGGTCTTGTTTTTGGAATTACTCCGCTCTCTCTTGGATGAGGCTTCAATATTGCTGAGGCTGGCGACGGGAATTACGAGATGCTGGCCACGTTTGACGCGGCGCTCTTTGAGGTCGTTGGCGCGCCTGACGGCATCTACCGAGAGACTATATTTGGACGCAATCTGACTCAGTGTTTCACCCTTTGCAACTTGATGGTGGAGCCACTTCATGCGCTTGTGGATGGGAATCTCGGCAAGTTTTGTCTTGAAGAGTTCGGCGCGGTCGCGCGGCAGCATCAGGCGATGAGGGCCATTAGGCGAGGTGGCCCAACGGTTATAACCGGGATTTAATGTGTAAAGTTCTTCCAGCGAGATATGGGCCATTTCCGCGGCCAGGGCCAAATCCAGTTGCGACTCGATGGTGACAGAGACAATCTGCGAGCGGTTGGGGATTTCTTCCAGCACGATGTTGTAGTCGGCAGGCGAGGCAACAATTTTGCTGATGGCCAGTAGCTTCGGGACATAGCCACGGGTTTCTTTCGGTAAATCGAGATCCCAGTAGCTGATGCCGAGGCCACGGCTTTGATTGTTTCTCACGGCTCGGCGTACGGTGCCTTCGCCGGAGTTGTATGCCGCAAGTGCCAGCAACCAGTCGCCATTAAAATCGCGATTTAAGTATTCAAGATAATTGAGTGCTGCTTCGGTTGATGCCTTAATGTCGCGGCGGCCGTCATACCACCAGTTCATCTTGAGGTCGTAACGGCGTGCGGTGCCAGAGATAAATTGCCAGATGCCCGCGGCATTGCTCTGAGAGTAGGCGAAGGGTTGAAAGGCGCTCTCAACTACCGGCAACAGCGCGATTTCAGTGGGCATGCCGCGTTTCTCTATCTGCTCGAGGATATAATGCAGATAAGGGCGCGCGCGTTTGAAGGTACGGTCGAGATAATCGGGTCGACTGGCATACCAATTCAAATCGGGTTCGACGCGAGGGTGATCCTTATCCTGCAGGCGAAAGCCGCGACGAAGTCGCTCCCAAATGAGTGAATCATCGGCGACGATAGCGGTGGTGGCGCCAATATTGTCGAAGGTTTCGGCAGCATCGTCTACGACATTGGTCTCTGATTCGGCGACGGATTCGTCGGCTTCGGTAACATTGTCATCGAGGGACGTGAGAACGTCGTTGAGCGAAATCGCTGAATTACGGGCATCGAGTACCGAGGAGATTTCCTCGAAGGGCGGTGGTTCAGGGGCATCGGCAAGACCAATGATTTCCTGGCTGAGCGTTAATTTTGGTTTGGTGGCGTTTGCCGGGGGTGGAGTTTGGGCCGGGGCAGGCGCCATAGTAGCGGACGCAGGTTTGATTTGCACCACGGGTTTGGGTTGCGAAGTCGCGCAACCAATCAATAACATGCAGAGACTGATATGAAGCAGGAAAGTGCGGACTACAGGTTTCGTCTTTTCCAGCATCAGGGGAGCGTCCTCAAGTACTTCTAAAAGCCGCTAAGTATAACCCGCGGCGCGCCATTGGTTAAGCAAAATCGTCCCTCCACTGGCGCAGGTTCCGGAATATATCTTCTTCATTTTTCAGAATGTTACCTGCCTTCTGTTGGGTGGCGGCGATTATTGTCGCCGAATGACAACGCAGAAATGGGTTAGTGTTCAGCTCAAGTTCAAGTGTCGACGGGACGGTGGCGAGTCCTCGTTGGCGTAATGATTGAGTCTGTTGCTGCCGCTGTTTCAGCGCGTCGTTATCAGGTTCGACCAACAGTGCAAATCGCAGATTATCGAGGGTATATTCGTGTGCGCAGTAGATATTTATATATGTCGGCAGGCCTGAGATTTTTTTAAGTGAATGATAGAGTTGCTGACTGGTGCCGCTGAAGATCTTGCCGCAGCCAGCGGTAAACAAGGTATCTCCGCAAAACAGGCTGTCGTGGCCGTAATAAGCAATATGTCCGGCGGTGTGGCCCGGAACATCCAGGACTTCCAGTTGCAGCGGGCCGACTGTAACCTGATCCCCGTCGCCGAGCGGATGCTTGATAAAGGGGACGATCTCATGGCGAGGGCCATAGACGGCAGGTTGATAGCGTCTGACCAGTTCCGCGATGCCGCCGACATGATCGTGGTGGCCGTGGGTCACGAGGATGGCGACCAGTGTTAGACCTTGTTGTTCAAGGGTGGCGATCACCGGACCTGCTTCGCCGGGATCGACGACCACCGCCTGGCCGCCACCTGGTTTGAGCAGCCAGATATAATTATCTTCAAAGGCAGGGATGGCTTCGATTGAAATCATCGCGCCATGCTGACAAGCTTGTTACCTTAGGTCAACCTTAGAGAATGGCGCAGATTAGGGACAATTGATGATAGCTGGCCTCAAGCGCTCTGAAATTAACAAGATACGCTGGGATCTCCGCGCCTGGTATCAGCGCCCGGTGGGGCGGCTGTTGCAGGAAATGGAGCGGCAGCAGTTGGACGATATCCTGCCGACCTTGTTCGGTTATCACCTGCTGCAGGTGGGATTGGTGCAGGGTGACGATTTGCTCGCCAGTAGCAGGATCAGCCACCGCTTGGTGGTGGATCCGGACGGCAACGAGCACGTGTGTTCGTCGTTGGTGGCTTATCCCGATGCCCTGCCTGTGGCCGGGGACAGTGTGGATGTGGTGGTGTTACCGCATACCCTGGAGTTTGAGCGCGATCCGCACGAAATTTTGCGTGAGATTGATCGCATCCTGATCCCAGAAGGGCATATCGTGGTGCTGGGGTTTAACCCGTGGAGTCTTTGGGGCTTGCGCCGACTCCTGCGGCGGCGGAACGCGCCCTGGAGCGGTGACTTTTTGAGTCTGACCCGGCTCAAGGACTGGATGGCGCTGCTGGGTTTCGATATTGTGCTGGTGCGTCATCACTTCTTTCGGCCACCGCTGCGGCGACATACCTTAATGACAAGACTACGATTTATGGAAAAGTTGGGCGCCAGGTTCTGGCCACGCTTGGGCGGGGCCTATGTCTTGGTGGCCAGGAAGCGGGTGACCACCCTAACGCCGATTAAACCGCGTTGGCGACCCAGGCGCGGCGTTGTGGCCGGTGTAGTACGGCCCACCACGCGCAGCAGTTCCCATGTCTGATCGGGTCGATATTTTTACCGACGGTGCCTGTCGTGGCAATCCGGGTCCTGGGGGTTGGGGCGCAATCCTGCGTTATAAAGAGAATGAGAAAACGCTGAGCGGGGCGGAACCGCATACCACCAATAATCGGATGGAACTGATGGCGGCGATCGCAGCGCTGGAAAGTCTGAAGCGATCATGTCGAGTGAATGTGACCACGGATTCGCAGTATGTGCGCCAGGGGATTACCGAATGGATGGCCAACTGGAAGCGTCGCGGCTGGAAAACCGCCGATCGCAAGCCGGTGAAAAATATCGATCTCTGGCAGCGACTGGATGAAGCGGCTAGCCGTCACCAGGTCGAGTGGCATTGGGTGCGGGGGCACACCGGTCATCCCGAAAATGAACAGGCGGATGCCTTGGCTAACCAAGCGATTGATGAAATGATTAAAATGCAGATTCAGGGATAATCGGAGAGCATGATGCGACAGATAATTCTCGATACCGAAACCACAGGTCTGGATCCCGCCGACGGGCACCGGATTATCGAAATCGGTTGCGTCGAGCTGGTGAACCGGCGGCTCACCGGTAACCACTTCCACCAGTATTTACAGCCGGATCGCAAAATCGACGAGAGCGCAGTCGAGGTGCATGGTATTACCAGCGAGTTTCTCGCAGATAAGCCACGTTTCACCGACGTTGCTCGCGAGTTTCTCGAATTTATTCGTGGGGCCGAGTTGGTTATCCATAATGCGCCGTTCGATGTCGGTTTTCTGAATCATGAGTTTGCCCGGCTGGGTAAGGAGGAGTGGGGACAGATTCAGGAACACTGTCAGATCCTGGATACTTTGACCTTGGCCCGCCAGATGCACCCCGGTCAGCGCAACAGTCTGGATGCCCTGTGCAAGCGCTATAGTATTGATAATTCAGGAAGAACCTTGCACGGCGCCTTATTGGACTCCGAAATCCTGGCCGATGTTTACCTGGCGATGACCGGGGGCCAGACGGCCCTGTTGCTGGATGCATCGCAGGAACCGCAGGCCCCAAATGGTCTGCAGACAACCCTGCGCCGCATGACGGATCGTGCCCCGTTGCCGGTGATACGGCCCAGTGCCGATGAAATCGCGGCTCATGAGGCCTATCTGGACCGGGTCGAAAAAAGCTGTGGCGGCAAGAGCGTCTGGCGCCAATAGTTACCCGCATCAACCTTGTTTCCGGCTGCGCGAATCAATAAATTAGATGATATAATTCGTAAGGTTTTATTCCATAGATCGGTTATGGGTGGCGAACACGGCGTCCATAGAATGAATGATAGCGGCGACATGCGGGACATCAAGGGGCTGATATATGCGTGATCAGAACATGATAGCAGTGCGTTTCGGTGCAATAAAATTCGGTGTTGGCTTTTCTGTTGCATTAGCGCTTGCTGGTTGCGCCGGCAATGGTTTTATTGCGGAACAACAAACCCCTCCTGCCAATACTGACACGCCAGTAAACCCAACGGCGTCCGCCATAACGAATGATGCACCTGCAGCTGGCGATCTCGCCGCTGCGGTGGATGTCTCGCCATCACGGTTGGTGCTCGCGGCACGTTACGGCGAAATCGATACTGTTAAATATCTGCTCGATGCCGGTATCGCCGTTGACGCCCGCGATGCGCACGGCAACACAGCATTGATTGCTGCGGCAGCGAATGCTCAGCGCGAGACGGTTAGTTTGCTATTGGATCGTGGCGCCAACATCAATGCTACCAACACCGAAGACTCCACCGCACTGATGGGTGCCGCCGCCAAAGCAGATTACAAGCTTGCTCATCAATTATTACAAGCAGGTGCTGAAGTTAATGCGCGTAACAATAAGGGTGAAACAGCGCTCTTTCTCGCCGTGCAATATGGCGATTATTCCACGGTCCAGGTGTTGCTGAATGGCGGTGCCAATCCGAATATCAAAAACACTCTGGCGCCTAATTTGCGTGTGGGTGGTTTTACGCCATTAATGTATGCCGTGACTAATGGTCTGACGCAACAATCCACCGACTGGCAGGCGATTGCACGCTTGTTGCTCGAGTCGGGTGCCGATCCGAATTTGACTGATAGTCATGGCAATGCCGCATTGAATCTGGCGGCACAACGCAAAGACGAGGCAATGGTAACCTTGCTCAGACAAGGGGGCGCGCATGACGATCGTGCCTATGCCACGCTCAGTAATGACGATGCACTGTTGCGTGCGGCGCGTACGGGGGATGAGCGAAAAGTGGGCGAGTTGCTTGCGAATGGCGCCAACATAAATTACGCCAATCCTAATGGCATCACCCCTTTACTGGCCGCCGCCTATGAAGGCCAGCTGGCAATGGTTAAAAGTCTGGTTGCACAAGGTGCGCAAGTGAATTTTGTGCCTTCCGGGCTGGCGCAATTTGCGATGGCGAAATCGCACGCGCCGTTGAGTGAGCGCGGATTGATGGAAGCCGCTGCCCGTGGCGATACCGCATTGCTGGCGGCCGGTCGCCAAGGGCAGTTCGATATCGTGACTTATTTGTTAGCACAAGGTGCGCAGCCCAATCTGCCGAATCGTCGTGGCGACACGCTGCTGTATATCGGCGCCAGTGATGGCAATGCCGATCTGGTGAAGATTCTGCTGGATCATGGCGCTGACCCGAATACCCTGGAGCGTGACAATCGTAACAATCGCTCCGCCGCCGGCAATCTGGCCTTGGGGCGTAACAGCGTATTAATTCGTGCCGCGCAAGGTGGGCATGAAGAAGCCGTCAAGTTATTGCTTGCCGCAGGTGCCGATATCAACTATCGCGGTGTAATGGGCAAGACTGCACTCTACAACGCTATTGAAAATGATCGCCCCGCCGTTGCGGAATTGTTGCTCAATCGTGAGGCAGACGCCAATATCGCCAGCATGGCGGGCACCATGCCGTTGATGGAAGCCGCACGGCGCGGCAACCGCGAACTGGCGCAATTGCTATTAACCAAGGGCGCCAGTATCAATGCCGTTGAAAAGCCCGATTTGGGCTACAGCGTACCTGAGACTACGCTCACTGGCATGACAGCAATGCTCTATGCCGCGCATGCGGGACAGACAGAGATGGTGAAGTTGCTGTTGGGTGCCGGTGCAGAGATCAATATTCACAACAGTAATGGCAAAACAGCCATCCGCGAAGCAGCAGATCGTGGCGATGCCGAGGTGGTGCAGTTATTGCGTACTGCTGGTTCCCGCGAAGAAGTGACATTGTTAAAATTGCAGGGGCAATAACTCGATGTTGAACAACATCCGCGATTTTTTTCAGCAACGGCTTGGTTCCATCAGTGGCGGGCGCGATTCCGATAGCCCCGAGAAGGCGCTACAACTGGCAACGGCTTCGCTGTTGATCGAGATATCCAGGGCGGATTATCACGTTGCCCCGGCGGAACGCAAGGCGATTACAACGGCGGTACGGTCCTTCTTTGGTTTGTCAGAGCAGGAAACGGCGGAACTGGTGCAATTGGCGGAATCCGAAATGGAGGGCGCCACCTGTCTCTACGAATTCACCCGCTTAGTCGATACCCATTTTAGTTACGATCAAAAAATTAAAGTCATCGAAAATCTGTGGCGTGTGGCCTATGCTGACGCCGCTAAGCACCATTATGAAGAACACCTGGTGCGCAAGATTGCCGATCTATTGCACGTCTCCCATAAAGATTTTATCCGCACCCGTCACGTCGTCGAACAGGCGACTAACTAGTTCCCTGCAACGGGACCTAATTGTTGACTATTTCAGTCATATAATATGTATTTACAATACAACTTTAACTGTGTACTATGGCCCTTGGTTAATTATGGGTATTACCTGAGGAGAATAGTATGTTGGGTTTTCTGAAGAAGTTGTTGGGTGGCGCACCTGAAGCGAAAACATCGTTGTACGAACGTATCGGCGGCGAGGCAGCCGTTAATGCCGCCGTCGATGTGTTTTACCGCAAAGTATTGAGCGATGCGCGGATCAAGCACTTCTTCGATGGCATCGATATGGGTAAACAGCATGCCAAACAGAAAGCTTTTTTGACTATGGCCTTGGGTGGCCCAAGCAATTACACAGGCAAAGATATGCGTCTTGGTCACGCGCATCTGGTTGAAAAAGGGCTGAACAACGGCCATTTTGATGCCGTCATCGAAAACTTGGGGGCAACTCTGAAAGAATTGAGGGTGCCCAATGATTTGATCGCTGAAGCAGCCGCCATTGCCAACAGCACCCGTAAGGATGTGCTGGCCGGTTATACCGCGCAAGAAAAGGCTGCGATGGGCAAGAAACAATCACTATATGACCGTATCGGCGGTGAGGCAGCCGTCAATGCCGCCGTCGATGTGTTCTATCGCAAAGTGCTGAGCGATGTCCGCATCAAGCACTTTTTCGATGGTGTGGATATGGCTAAGCAGCACACTAAACAAAAAGCCTTCATCACCATGGCGCTGGGTGGTCCCAGCAATTACAGTGGCAAAGACATGCGTACCGCTCACGCCCATTTGGTGGCCAAAGGTTTGAATGACAGCCACTTCAATGCCGTAGTGGAAAATCTGGGTGCAACTTTGCAAGAACTGGGTGTGCCGGATAATTTGATCGGCGAAGCGGCGGCGATTGTTGAAACCACGCGTAATGACGTGCTTGGGAAATAAGTCTCGCTACTGAATTAGATTTATCAATGTGCTTTGAAGGCGGTGGCAATCCGATTGCTACCGCCTTTTTTATTGATCAATGTTCACCACAGAGACACTGAGTACACAGAGGTGATGAATCAGTAACGAGCTAATCCAAAGGTATTTGGTTGGCATAGTGATGTTGTGAAACGTAATCTTCACGGATTTCGAATGGGCAACCCTCTTTGTGTTCTCTGTGTTCTCTGCGCCTCTGTGGCAGTAGAGTTTAATGCTGGCGCGATTCTTCCAGCGCCGCTTCTTTTAAAATATCCATGCGGGCGTTAATGCGTTCTTTACGGTAGGTATCATTTTCCTTGATCTGATGGAGCGCGATTTCCAGTTGTTCGATGGCGGTTCGGGTCTGGCCAATCAAGTAATAATATTCCGCCAATGATAGATGGGCGTCCGCACTGTTACCCAGTTGATCCTGACTCTGGGCCAAGAGATGATAATAAGACGGTAACAAGAGTTGGTTCTGATCTTGAATCAAGGTGCGTATTAATTGTTCGGCGGCGGCGGGTTGTTTCAATTCAAGCTCAGCTTTTGCCAGCAGGGTAGTTAATGTCGGGTGGCCAGGGAATAGTAGTAGCGCTTGCTCCAGTGTTTTTTTAGCATGCGTGGCTTGCCCAGCACGTAAATCGATTTGAGCACTGGCACTGATATAGGCAATTTCCACCTTTTTTTCTTTGAGTAAGGGTTGTAATGTTGCCCGTGCCTGATCGGTGGCGCCGGTTTCCAGTAATGCCAGTGCATATTCATAGCGCAGCGCGCTATCGTTTTTGACTTGAAGCATTTGTTGTTCAAGTGTCTTGAGTCGCTCATTCGGCGATTTGTCGGTCATGACTCGCAGCCTGGCTTTAATCAAAGCAAAATTGGGGCTGGCGACATCCCCTTTGAGCGGGAATTGTTCCGCCCGGCCGCGCGAATCGGCAATCCGGTTTGCAGTCACCGGGTGGGTACGCAGCAATTCCGGAGTGGTACTTTCCATGTAGCGCAGGGATTGTTGTAGTTTTTCAAAAAAACCTGGCATGTCCCGCGGGTCATATCCGGCATTCGCGAGGATTTCGATACCGACCCAATCCGCTTCTTTTTCGTGCTCACGCGTGAAATTTAATTGTTGCTGGATATTACCTGCCGTGGAGGCGGCAATAGCGGCTTGACCGAGCTGAGGATTCTGGCCGCCCAGAATAATCGCGGCAATGATGGCGGCGGCAGTTTGCAGATTGACGGTCGAGGCCTTCTGAAAAGCGCGGGCCAGGTGGTGCTGGGTGACGTGGGCGATTTCATGGGCCATGACGGCGGCCAGTTCGCCTTCAGTCTCGGCGGCCAGGATCAGGTCCGAATGGATGCCGATATAGCCCCCGGGACCGGCAAAGGCGTTGATCTGGGGGGCGTCTACCACAAAAAAGGTGAACTGGGTTTGACCGGTTTCGGCGCCGGTGAGCAGGCGATAGCCCAGGCTATTGATGTAGCTGTTGATCTCCGGGTCTTCGAGTACAGTCAGACTGCGGCGCACATTGCGCATAAACTCCTGACCCAGTGCCCGATCTTCGGCGGTGCTGAGGATTGTGGCCGAAGGATCGCCCATATCTGGCAGTTCGACGGCGGCAGAGGCAGAAAACGGGTGCGATAACCCTAGCGCTAGAAGGGCCAACAAACAAAGGGCTCGAGGCCGGAATGCGGTAGGGGAAAAGACCATGTGATATTATACGACGCCTTTCACAGCAGGAAGTTCAGCGGGTTATGAGTATTGAAGTGAATCGCGAATTAGATGCCAGTGGTCTAGCCTGTCCTTTGCCGATTTTGCGTCTGAAGCAGGCGTTGAGTCAAATGGTGAGTGGAGAACGGGTGCGGGTAGTGACGACCGATCCCGGCTCCAAACTTGATTTTCCCTCCTTTGCCAAGCAGACGGGGCACCACTTGCTGGATGCCCAGGAAGCCAGTGGCAAATATTATTACATCGTCGAAAAAGCATAAAACCGTTTTAGCCGCGAAGAACGCAAATGAACGCGAAAATATTCAACAAAATTCCAAAATGTGTCATCTCGCGTATTGGATTGGGATTGCTTGGCAAACAACAGCCGGTTCCTTTGATCATATTGGCGTTTATTTGCGTGTTTTGCGGACCAATTATTAATTAAGGGTAACGTATGTCTGAAAAAAAGATGGCGATTATTGCATCCAAGGGTAGCCTCGACTGGGCCTATCCGCCGTTTATTTTGGCCTCTACGGCGGCCGCTCTCGGCTACGAAGTACGCATCTTTTTCACCTTTTATGGGTTGCAGTTGCTGCGGAAAGACTGTGATCTCCAGGTGACGTCCCTCGGTAACACCGGGATGCCGATGCCCATGCCGATGCCGGTCGTGATGCAGGGATTGCCCGGGATGCAGGCGATGATGACGGCGATGATGAAGTCCAAGCTCAAGTCCAAGGGCGTGGCCAGTGTCGAGGAGCTACGTGCCATTTGTCAGGAAAGTGGTGTCAAGTTGATTGCCTGTCAGATGACCATGGACCTGTTCGAATTTCAGCCTGCCGAATTTATCGATGGCGTTGAGTTTGGTGGCGCTGCGACCTTCCTTGAGTTTGCGGGCGAATCCAATATCAGCTTGTTTATTTAGATTTTCTTGTTTCCCTAGCTGTTCCTCCTGCCCTGATACCATATTGGGGCTAAAGTTTTTCCTCTAGGTTCCGAAACCTTCTAATAGAAGGAATATCATTATTTACCATGTGGAATACCCCGATCGGGATGGCGGGTGTTATGACCAAAATTACGATTCGAAAGCTTTTCTTGGTGGCAATTGGCGGAATGGCGGTGATGATCGCAATCCGCGCTGTTCTGGATTTTAGTGTAGTGAATTCGATAGACAATCAAGTCAAACCTTTTTTATTTAAAGAATTTCCTTTGACTCAGGATGCCTATCGAATGCAGTTGCATGTCGTTCAGGTACAGCAGTGGCTGACGGATATCAGCGCCACCCGTGGCTTAGATGGGTTGAATGATGGTTTTGAAAAGGCCGCGGAAAATGCCAAGGCCTTCCATGACGAAATTATTGAGGCACAAGGTTTCGATCCCGACCATGCTGCAGAATATCTGGCGCTGGAAGCGGCATTCAATGATTACTACGAAAAAGGTAAGAAGATGGCCGAGGCTTACGTGGCTCAGGGGCCAGCCGGTGGTAATGTAATGATGGGTGAGTTTGATAAGACGGCAGAGGTGCTGACCAGCCGTTTGGAGCCTATCCTGCAGCGAATCAACAAGCAAGTTCAAGAACGAGAACACGCGATTCAGGTGTCGGTGGATTTTGGCAAACAACTTGCGGTTGTGATTGTTGTTATTTATGTGGCGGTGATGATTTTAGCAATTGTTATTGGTTATCGTTTGTTGTTGAGTCCATTGCAACAAACGCTAACCATGGTGCGTGATCTATCAGAAGGCGAGAGCGATTTGTCACGCCGTTTGGATGAGAAGGTCATGGGAGAGCTGGGTCAGCTCTCGCATTATATCAATAACTTTGTCTCCAAGATTCAGGGCGATGTACGGCGCGTGGCTGATAATATCGAGCGTGTGACGCAGACCTCCGATGTTATGCGCAAATCAACAACCACCATGGCCGAGATGCTGGGCAAGCAGCAAGTTGAAACCGATACCGTGGCGACCGCGATTGAAGAAATGGCATCTACTGTGCAGGATGTGGCACGTAATGCTGTTGGCGCGGCGGAAGCAGCACGCCATGCCGATGAAGAATCTGCCAAGGGTGTGGCTGAAGTCAAATCCACGATCGAGGAGATACATCATCTTGCAGAGGAAGTGAAGCGCGCCGCTGTGACCATCAAAACTCTGGAAGAGCAAAGCGGTGAAATAGGCAAGGTTTCGCAAGTGATCCGCGATATTGCCGAGCAAACGAATTTGCTGGCATTAAATGCGGCGATCGAAGCGGCGCGTGCCGGTGAACAGGGGCGCGGTTTTGCCGTAGTAGCCGATGAAGTGCGCGCGCTGGCACAACGCACGCAACGCTCGACGCAAGAGATTCAGGCAATCATCGAGAATTTGCAAACGGGAGCACAGCAGGCGGTCAATGCGATGCAGCGTGGTGAAGAGAAGGCAGAGCACTGTGTAGAGCAGGCAGAGCGTGCAGGCAAGGCATTGGAATCGATCACCAATGAAGTGACGGTGATTAATGATATGAACACCCAAATTGCCAGTGCGGCGGAAGAACAAAGTGCGGTATCGGCCGAGATCAGTCGTAATGTGTTGAATATCCGCATGTTGACTGAACAGACCAGTACCCGTGGCCAGCAATTGGCGCGTACCGGTGAGGACCTTGAAAAGGTCAGCGTCAATCTAAAAACTCTGGTGTCGCACTTTAAGTCCTAAATCGGGCAGTTTAGATTCCATCAAAGTCCAATGTCTCGTTGAGGCATTGGACTTTTTCTTTTGTTAATGTAACTTATTGATTGGAAAGGTAGAGGGGTAGGTGGTGCCGGATTGCTATATTTATATATTAGTAAATGCTAATATTCGACGTATAGCTGGAATGAGAGGGGAATGATGTGCTTTCAATAACACGACTAGCGAATGCCCTGTTGCTGGGATTGTTGCCACTCGTTGGGATACAAGCAGCGCCCTTGATGACCGCCCCCGCGGTTATGCATGACGTTCCCGATGAACGACTATTTGATGGCGTGATCGAGGCAGTGAACCAATCCACGGTCTCGTCGCAAATTGTTGGCCGTATAGCGGAAATCAATTATGACGTCGATGACTTCGTGCCCAAAGGCGCGGTGATTTTGCGTTTTCATTCAAAGGAACAAACGGCGCGTGTCGAACAGGCGGAGGCCGGTCTTAAAGAGGCGCGGGCGCTGTATCAAGAAGCCAGCGATGAATATCAGCGGGTCAAAGACATTTACGCCAAACAACTCATCGCCAAGGCACAGGTGGATAAAGCCGACGCTGCATTGAAGGCGGCCAAGGCCCGGCTGGATGCCGCCGAGGCCCGGGTCAGCGAAATCACGGTTCAATCCGAACACGCGGTGGTGCGAGCACCATTTGCCGGTTATGTGACCAAGCGCCATGTCGAAGTCGGGGAAACGGTGAATGTCGGCCAACCTTTGATGACTGGCTTATCGCTGGAAAGCCTGCGTGTGGTTGCGCAGATTCCACAGGCATTTGTGAAGCCAATACGCGACCATGGCAAGGCACGCGTTGTATTGGAGAATGGGCGCAGTATTGAAAGCGAAAAGATTCGTGTCTTTCCTTATGCCGATGAACAATCGCACGCGTTCAAGGTGCGTGTGAATCTGGTGAATGGCGATCACGGGCTGTATCCCGGTATGTTTGTGAAAGTGGCCTTTGTCACTGGCGAGGAATCGTCCTTGCTGGTACCCGCAAGCAGTGTTGTTCATCGCAGCGAATTGACCGCTGTATATGTAGTCGACACCACAGGCAAGGTCAGCTTGCGTCAGATCCGCGCCGGTCGGGAAGTGGGGAAGGAAGTTGAAGTATTGGCAGGGCTGGAAGCAGGTGAAAAAGTGGCGCTGGACCCCATCGCCGCCGGTATCCAGTTAAAACAGCAGGATGCCAAATAAAAATGTCTGAACCGCGCTTAGGCATTTCCGGCCAGATCGCGCGCAAATTTTTGCGCAGTGAAATTACGCCGCTGCTGGCATTAGTCGGTGTGCTGATGGGCTTATTCGCGGTACTGGTCACGCCACGTGAGGAAGAGCCGCAGATTGATGTCACCTTCGCCAACGTGTTTGTCCCATATCCTGGCGCAACGGCGACGGAAGTTGAGCATTTGGTGGCGACACCTGCGGAGCAGGTGTTGTCCGAGATTAAAGGCGTCGAGCATGTGTATTCGGTATCGCGCCCCGGTTTGGCGATATTGACGGTGCAGTTTGAAGTCGGCGAGAAACGTACTGAGTCCATTGTTAATCTCTATAACCAGATTTATTCCAATCAGGATTGGTTGCCAGCGAATCTCGGTGTCGGCCAGCCGATTGTCAAACCCAAAGGCATTGATGATGTGCCGATTGTGGCGTTGACCTTGTGGACCCAGGATCCCAAGCGCGCGGGTTATGAGTTGGAACAAGTGGCGCATACCGTGGAGGCGGATTTGAAGCGCGTCCCGGGAACACGCGACATTTATACCATCGGTGGCCCAGATCAGGTGGTGCATGTGCTGCTCGATCCGCAACGGATGGCCGGTTACGACATTAGCTTCGACGATCTGCGTGGGAGTCTGGAAGCGGCGAATGTCACGCGTAACGCAGGCATGGTGGTGCGTAATAACCGTGAGATTGAGGTCCAGGCCGGAACATTTTTGACGACACCGCAGGAAGTGGAATCTCTGGTAGTGGGCATGTATCGGGGCGCGACGGTGTATTTGCATGATGTGGCGAAGATCAAGCTCGGAGCAGATGTTCCCGATCAATCAGTTTGGTTTGGACTGGGGCCGGCATCACATCAGAAGATGGGCGTGGGTACGTATCCAGCGGTGACGATTGCCGTCGCAAAACAGCCCGGCGTTAATGCCGCGACGGTCGCTGATCAAGTCATTGCCCGCTTTGAGCAAAGCCGAGGCATTTTAGTGCCAGAGGGTGTGGAAGCCAAGGTGACCCGTAACTATGGTGCCACGGCCACCGACAAGGCGATGACCTTGATCAAGAAATTACTGTTTGCCACCTCGGCAGTCGTATTGTTGGTGTTCTTTGCGCTCGGCAAGCGTGAGGCCTTTATTGTCGGTACGGCGGTGATCGTCACGCTGGCGATGACGCTGTTTGCATCGTGGGCCTGGGGCTTCACCCTGAATCGCGTTTCTCTCTTCGCGCTGATATTTTCCATTGGCATTCTGGTCGATGATGCGATTGTCGTCGTCGAAAACATCCATCGCCATCGGCAGATGGGTAGCAAGAGCCTGTTAGAAGCGATTCCAGCCGCTGTCGATGAAGTTGGCGGGCCGACGATTCTTGCCACACTCACGGTCATCGCTGCCTTGTTGCCGATGGCCTTTGTTACCGGGCTGATGGGGCCGTACATGAGCCCGATTCCGATCAATGCCAGCATGGGCATGTTTATCTCGCTGGCGGTGGCATTTGTGATTACGCCGTGGCTGACCTATCGCGTATTAAGCAGGGCTAAAGATCATCATACGCATGAAACGCAGACCGACACCCGCTTGCTGGCCTTGTTCCGGCGACTGGTGGCGCCATTTCTCGCGGGAGAAGAAGGCAAGCGCCGCCGCTGGCAGATGTTCGGTGTAATCATGGTACTGATCTTGATTGCCGTGAGCCTGATCGGATTCAAACTAGTGATTCTAAAAATGCTGCCCTTCGACAACAAATCAGAATTTCAGGTCGTGGTCGATATGCCGGAAGGCACCAGTGTCGAACAAACAACACGCGTGTTGCAGGCCTTGGGTGATTATATTGCCACAGTGCCGGAAGTGACTGATTATCAGCTATATGCTGGCACTGCGGCGCCGATCAACTTCAACGGCTTGGTGCGGCAGTATTATTTGCGCGGCGGTGCCAATGTCGGCGATCTGCAGGTTAATCTTGCCGGTAAGCATGATCGTGACCGCAAGAGCCATGAGATTGCGTTGGCGGTGCGTGCGCCGTTGCAGGAAATCGGTCGAAAATTCAATGCCAATGTCAAAATCGTCGAAGTACCTCCGGGGCCACCGGTGCAATCACCGCTGGTGGCCGAGGTGTATGGTCTTGATTATGAAGGCCAGATTGCCGTTGCCAAGCAGGTGCGCGGTTTGTTCGAGAAGACCGCAGATGTGGTCGATGTCGATGACAGTGTCGAGCATCGCGCGCCGAGATTGATCTTGAAGATAGATCGCCAGCGCGCCGCATTGCTTGGTATCTCGCAACAAACGGTGGTCACAACGCTGGCCGCAGCGTTGGGTGGAGAGGATGTCGGCTACTTGCATGGCACGACGGTGAAGTATCCGCTGCCATTGCGTGTAGAGTTATCTGTCGCCAACAAAGCGCAGGCACGGCAATTGCTCGACTTGGAAGTGCGTGGCAGAGATGGCCGCCAAATACGGTTGGCAGAGATCGTCAAGATCGTCGAAAGCGAACGTGAATATACGATTTATCACAAAGATTTATTACCAGTCGTATTTGTGACCGGTGATGTCGCGGGCGAAACGGATAGTCCGCTCTATGGCATGTTTTCCATTCTTGGCACACTCAAAGATAAGCCGGTGCATGGTGATCATCCCATCGAGCAGACCTTGCTTGGCCAACCCGAGAATCCTTACATCTACAGCCTGAAATGGGATGGTGAATGGAAAGTTACCTATGAAACCTTCCGCGACATGGGCATCGCCTATGGTGTCGGCATGATCCTGATTTATCTGCTGGTCGTGGCGCAATTTCGTTCGTATCTGGTGCCGCTGATCATCATGGCGCCGATTCCGCTGACAGTCATCGGCGTCATGCCTGGCCATGCCTTGCTCGGTGCCAATTTCACCGCTACGTCGATGATCGGCATGATCGCGCTGGCGGGAATCATTGTCCGCAACTCAATTCTGCTGGTGGATTTTATTAACCAATCACTGGCAAGCGGCATGTCATTCGATGAGGCGGTGATTCAGTCCGGTGCTGTGCGTGCCAAACCGATTATCTTGACGGCGTTGGCAGCAATGATCGGCGCACTGTTTATTCTTGACGATCCCATCTTTAATGGTCTGGCGATATCGCTGATTTTTGGCATCTTGGTTTCCACGCTGCTGACGCTGGTGGTGATACCGGTGATGTATTACGCGTTTATGAGTAAAAATTAGCTCATCTCCATAGGAGTGAGTGAGGAATCATCCGCTAATCGTTACCTGTCTCTGCGGTGGATAGGCCCCCAATCTCCCGCCGTCATGTTGATTAGGGGTGGCAGTGGTACCCGCCGTCCTGACGGGGCCAAGCGTTTTGCAGCTAGTATCACCCCAATATCCATATATTAGTGTCGGAAATCTTTACACTTTCAATATGCCCGTCCCTTTATGATGCCAATAACTAATTGATTTATATAGATAGTATATCTATGGCATGTATATTGCAACGTTGTCATTGGAAGCTAAATTACTCAGCTGATGATGATAAAAGTGTCGCGCAGAATTGCGGCACGAACTTTCGATTTTGGGGGATAAAATGTTGTTGAAAAAGATTCTTGCTACGGCAACGGTGCTTGCGCTGAGCGCCGGGTTTTCGGGTGCCGCACTGTCTGCGCCAATCACGGTATTTTCTACGAATTTCGATGGTAGCTTACCGACAGAAATTACTCCGGGTTCAGCAACACTCACGGGTGTTCAGGGGTTTGCCGGACTTGGCCCTGCGGGTAATCAATTTGGCGGAAACTTCTTACGCAGTGCTACCGGTAATACCGTGACGCTGCAGCTGAATAACCTGCCTACTCACGATACGATCAGCCTCTCATTCTTGTTTGCGGCCATTGACTCGCTTGACGGTACTGGTACCTTCCCAGCAGGTGATTTCTTTAAAATCGTATTCGACGGGCAGACGCTGTTCAGCGAATCATTTGCAAATGCACTCTTAAGCCAGATTCAGAGCTATGTTCCGCCTGCTGGCGTGGAGCTGGCGCGACATCAGGATCTTGGTTTTAGTGGCCCCGGCAGTTACTACACCGATAGTGCTTACAACTTCGGTGCCGATCCAACCTTTGCCAACTTTGCACACACGGCTTCATCGGCAACGATCGAATTTTATATTTTTGGGCCAGGCAACCAAGATATCAATGACGAATCATGGGCGATGGATAATTTGAACGTAAGCGTCACCACGAAAAAAACCAATCTGCAAACAGTGCCAGAGCCAAGTGTATTGGCGTTGATGGGCCTTGGGTTGTTAGGAATGGCGGCAGCGCGTCGGCGTGTTGCTGAGTGATTGAAACGTTAGTTGTAAAACGAGAAGCCCCGCATTGCGGGGCTTTTTTGTATGTCTTTGACAGGTAGTGATCAACTAACAGCTTGTTGAAAAACATCCGCTCCCTCAGGGAGAAGGGACTCAAATCACTTTTTCAACGGCTGCTAACGTTATCCACTTCGCTACGTGCCAGCAAATGCACATAACGCCCAAGTGAAGCAAACGGCTCCTGCCGCGCCAGTTGTCGTTCCAGTAACACTATGTTTTCGAGAGAACATTTTTCACGGGCGTCCGGCCACATCATGTCATGGAAAAAACGCACGCCACTTTTGCGGATGATGGTCATGCCGGATTGTTCCACCCATCTGCGCACCTCATCAGGGTCGAGCGGGTGTGTTGGTGTGAGACTGTGTGGGTTGCCCTGAAACTCGCCCGCAGCCACCTTGCGCAGATTACCCTTGATCAGATTGAGATAGGCCAGCGCGTGACGATTGTAGAACAGCAGCGACAGCGCCGCGCCAGGACGACAGTAACGCATCACCGTATGCAGCGTTGTTTCTGGTTCCGCCAGCCATTCCAGTACCGCGTGAAACAGCACCAGATCAAACTGGCCTTCAATATGTTCATGCAGCTGCTGCACAGGGGCGTGAATGAACTGAATGTTGGCAGATGGCAGCTCTTTGGTGAAACACTGCTTTGCTAGCTGCAACATCTCGGTCGAGTGGTCACACAACACCACCTCATGCCCCAGCTTGGCCAGGCGCAGCGCAATTTGCCCCATGCCAGCCCCTGCATCCAGAATACGTAAGGGAGGCCCCTGTAACTCCGGCAGCGACTCCAACAGATCTTCCCACACCACTTCGAGACGGATGACCCCCTTCGGACTGTCATAGATCTTGCGCTTGAACCTGTGTGACAGGTCGTCGAAATTACGATCTTGTTTCATAAAAATATGCTCTTGATTTTTTCAGTAAAAATCAATGCTATTACAAATTAATCATGCCATGGTAAACAATTTTCCATTCACACCCGTTTCCTCCTCTCCCGCAATGCGGGAGAGGGCAGGGGAGAGGGGGATTTGCGCGCACTTATCAGTCCGTAATCTGACGTCATACACCAGGATCACAACCCATCCAGCGGACTCACCACACCGTGCCCACCGCGATTTAGCACATGGGTGTAAATCATCGTCGTCGAAACATCCGCGTGCCACAATAACTCTGTGCTGCACAGGGATGTGCGAATGCCGCGAGCGCATGGATGCGCAGGAGCGGCGACTGTACGGATATCATAACCCGATTCCAGTAGATGCGTGGAAAAGCTGTGACGTAGTGCGTGACAGTTTAATTTTTTTGCATGACAGCGACGTCCCCAGCGAGTTTGACTGCCTTCTGTAATCTACTTTCATCGATATGATGGGGCCGAGTGATGCCGCTACGTGGACCGACCGAAAGCCTGCCGCTGGGAAAAACATATTGCCAGCGCCAGTCTTTGGCAGCCTTGGAATGTTTACGCTCTAGCGCATTGGGTAATAAAACTTCACCGAAGCCGCGTTTCAGATCTTCCGTGTGTAGCTACTGAACCTTTTGTAAATGATTTTTCAGAGAATCCGCCAAACGCTTGGGCAACGGTACAACGCGGCATTTTTGGCCCTTGCCATCTCTGGTTACAATCTGCTGATACTCGAAATCTAGGCTCATTTCGTTGTTGTTTGAGCTTGATCCAGTATTTTCAATTGCGACTTCAGCAATCTCAGGCGCAGATCAATATCTCGTACATATGGGTGCGCGCTCTGATACTGCTCCAGCAGTGTAGCTCGCTCGGCCTCAAGTGATTGTATACGCTCTTCGATTTCTGCGCGGCTGCGTAAAGGATGAGAGGGCACAATAGCGTAAAGACGTTCCAGAGATTCAACGCGCTCCTCGAGTTTTTGTAGACGCTGATCAATGGAGATTGATTCAGATTTTGACAAGGGTTGTGCGCATGCGCTCAACAATAGGAACCAGGAGAGCCCCGCCAGACTGCGCCATTTTCTGGCCTCACTCAGACGCGTGGATTGTAGGACTCGGTTTGTTTTCACTGGCATCACTTTTTACCCTCCTCGCGATAGCTGAAAATTTTGCTACTATTACCAGCACGGCTGGGCCGACCCCTTTAACTTTGCCTTTAAAACTCCCCGGAATACATGGCGGGCGATTCGCTGATCGATATGATCAAAGATGATCTGGTAGCGGAACTGATCGCCATCGATAGCTATTGTGACATTATCCAGCACTTCATTGAACAAGATCTCAGTACAGACCGTCTGTCGAAAGGGTATTGGCTGTGGAAGTGCAACATGCTGATGAATTGACGGACTTACCGCAGGGTTTGCCAGTTTAATTGAAAGAAAAAATCACTCGTGAAATCGAGGTGAGCCCACCTCTTGGCCGTGCCGCCTTGAAAACTCATTAATTGCGGACTATAGATTGTAGTAGAAGATAAATAATGAAAATTAGAATTTTAATGATATTGGGGAATTCAAGTGGCAGTGATCGCTGACCACCGCTCCGGTGCGTATCGTTGCCAACTTACTAACAGAGGAGTAGGAAATGTTGGAGACTATTGCAGTCATCTTGATTGTACTATGGCTACTTGGGTTGGTTAGCTCGTACACTATGGGTGGATTAATTCATATTCTTTTAGTCATTGCCATCGTGGTGATTCTGATTCGTCTCATTCAAGGTCGTCGTGTTGTGTAGTGGCCTTGGATTAGACCTATACAACTGGGCCAGTGGGCATTGCATATATTTGTGCTCGCCATGAGATGCAATATTGCCGCGGCATATTGCGCCCTTTGATCAAATAAATCAGTGGTTCCCCAGGTGGACAAATTTCAATCCATCGGTGCGAAGGCAAGACCCAAGTTCATACCGGTACTTACCCCGATTTCTTTTGAGAAAATGGAGCCGGCGAATATCTCAAATCATCGCTGGAAAATAAGCAGAAGGTAGGCGAAAAACAACAATAAGTGGACAGCGCCGAGAAGTACGTTAGTATGACTGCTCGAAAACGTCATCGTGCTTAATACTAGAGTCAACGACAGCAACGTGATGTCGACAGGCTCAAGACCGAGAATAATCGATTTGTGTGACAACAGCCCGAACGTAAGAACTGCAGGAATCGTCGACCCAATTGTGGCGAGCACCGATCCCAGCAGGATGTTAACAGATCTTTGCAGGTCATTTGTCAACGCGGCACGCACCGCACCGAATGACTCGGGGGCGAGTACCAGTATGGCAATCAGGAATCCGGCCAGTGCTACCGGCGCGCCTAATACGCTAATCGTAAAATCAATCGGCACGGCGAGTTGCCGGGAAAGGATCACCAATGGCGCCATATATGCCAGTAGCAGCAATACATGATACGGAACCGAGTGAATCTCATGGACAATCCGCCACTTCCGTTTTGCAGTTTCCGATTCCGCTGTCGGGCGTAATACTCTAAAGTACGCACGATGACGTCCGTTTTGGATTGTAAGAAAGACACCATACAAGGCGACTGATACGATTATCAGGAACGCTGCCTGGATCGGAGAAAATGTCTGGTCAGGTGATGAACTCGTGTAGTTGGGTAGAATAAGTCCGATCACGGCCAGCGGCAAAATGACCGCCAGGAAGGAATTGGCACCCTGAAGATTGTAGTCCTGCTCTTTGTACTTTAACCCGCCGATCAGTAACGTCAGTCCGACCATACCGTTTAGTACGATCATGATTACCGCAAACATCGCATCGCGTGCCAGCGTTGGGCTACCATGTCCGGTCGTCATTGTTGCGACGATGATCATCACTTCGATGCCGGTAACGGACAACGTCAATACCAATGTACCCAGTGGCTCCTGGAGTTTCTCCGCCAGGCTTTCTGCATGTCTCACAACTGCGAAAGCCGAAATAAGCATGGTGAGTAATAGCCAGGTCAGTATGACTGTGAAGCGTACCGGATGAGAAAGATCGGCAAGCAGGCTTTGGCCGAAGATGAGGAATACCAGTGTGGTCGCCAGATTAACAAGCAGCGGCCACTCCTGCAGCAGCCCCATGCCCACTTTTTTGACGGGGATCACTACGTTCGGATATTTCATAGTGGGTCAGTTCTCATACGCGAAATTTGCACGTGCAGTGCTGTGGTTAGGCACGATGGATCATCCGGCGTCGCACTCAGTGTCAATGACAGTTTCGTGCCAGTGTGCCAACGCCGAATACGAGGCTTGTTATGGCTAGGATTGCGGCAATGTACGGTTTTGTTCATGGGTGTGGTGAACAGTGATGCATAGCGTGGGGGCGAGTGCCCCCACGCTATGCCACCCCACACTATGTCATTTGGAGTGTTCCACTTCTTTTTCTTTCTGACGCGCTTGCCATGCGGCAAGCTGCTTCTCCGCTTCTTCCTTGGTGATGCCGTACGATTCCTGAATTTTGCCGGCCAGGATATCGCGTTTACCCGCAATCACATCAAGCTGATCATCGGTAAGCTTGCCCCATTGTTGCTTGACGTTACCCTTGAATTGTTTCCAATTACCTTCAATACGGTCCCAGTTCATGTTGGATTCCTTTGTGGTTGATTGAGAATTGCGACTATCATCATCAGACAGACAGACAGAATTTTTGTCCTGTGTCTCTATGGCCGCGGAGGTGATCATCCCGCTTACTCAAAACCTTGTCTGTGCGTTAGGGCACAGAGGAAGCACTTGTGGTCGCCGCCATCCTGGTTATTACGCCCAAGCAATTCGCTAACCAGCTTGAGCGATTCGACCTCTAAAAATTAAAGGTAAAAATTATGAGGGGCCAAACTTTTAATATTTACCCCTCACTTTTCCATTTTTCAATAATCTTCATGCAAATCCGATTCATCTCCAAGGCGCGATCTTCAGTCGCCGCTTCGTTGTAACAGCGAAATTCAGGGGCATTACCTGAAGGTCGGAGGTGAATAACTTCTTCGTTGTTAAAGGTGATGCGCAGACCATCGATTTGATTAGTGGTTTTTACGCTGCCAAATAGCGCTCCAAAAATGTCTTCAATCTGGGTCGCTTCATGACTGAGCGCCGCGATTCGTTTTTGACTAAGTGTGGTGGGGAATTCCTTTACCCGATCACTGGCTGTGAAGCGTTGTGGCAGCTCGGTGGTTAATTTTGAAACGCTAATATTTTTCTGCTGTGCCAGCATCAAAATGGTCAGTGGTACCAGAATAGCATCGCGGGTGGGTAAGGCAGTGAGCGTTCGCCCATCTATGTTAATGTCTGATGCGGTGAGAAATCCACCATTGGCTTCGTAGCCAACGACGATCGTCTGTTTGTCGGTAAGCGCCTGTTGCATGGCGGCGATGACATAAGGCGAACCGATGCGTGTGCGCAGCACGTTGCGGAAGTAGCTGCATTTTTCAACAGCGCTGTTACTGCTGACGGGGGTGGCAACCACGGTGGCGCCCAGGTAACGAGCGCACAGAATCCCGGCAACATCGCCGCGTAGCCATTTGCCGTGTTCATCTCCAATCAGCGGCCGGTCGGCATCGCCATCGGCGGAGATGATGGCGTCAAACGGATGTTCTTTGGCCCATTTGGCTGCGAGTTCGATATCTTCGGCGCGGACAGCTTCGGTATCGACCGGAATAAAGGTATTGGAAAAACCAAGACGAATGACTTTAGCGCCCAACGCTTCGAGAATATCGACAAAGATTTCACGGCCGACGGTGGAGTGCTGATACAGAGCGATCGTTTTTCCGTGCAGGCATTGCTGCGGGAAGAAATCGATATAGCGTTTGACGTATTCATTACGGGCGCGGTTATCCATGGCTGGCAGGTGAAATGCCTCTGTGGCCAGAAAATTGCCCTGACTATCGAATCGATTCTCGGGAATCACAATCTGTTGCTGGCGAATCCCGTTTTCGTCATCTTTTAGTATTTCACCATCGCAGCGATTGAACTTAATGCCGTTACGATCATCCGGTATGTGGCTGCCGGTAACCATCATGCTGGGAATCTTGTGCGCGATACCGAAAGCGGCAATGGTGGGTGAGGGAATCATACCGCCGTTAAAAGTGGTATATCCCTGGTCAGTAATGGCGGCACCGATGGCGCGCATGATGCGCGGGCTGCTGGGGCGCAGATCACCAGCTATCGCAATTTCACCGCCCGCTTTTAATTGACCCATGGTGTTTAAATATTGCAGAAAGCCAACCGTGTAGGCGTAACACACGCGATCGGTCATTGCCGTGACCAAGCCGCGTGCGCCGCTGGTGCCAAAGCCGACGCCGCTGCTTTGCATAAGGTTTTCAATAGTGATGATCTGGGGGCTCATGAGTGGACTCGTGAAATCCTGGGTCTGTTGAGGTGCCCATATTCTACCTGTCGTTAGGTGTTACCCATGCATTGTCTTGTAAAAAGCTTGACAACAAATCTAAATGAGAAGTATTATCATTAGCAATAAGGCGTAGGTAGTAACGATTAGGAGTGCGTTCGTGAAATTTCGTAATGTTTTATGGGTAGGACTGGCGGCCCTTGCCCCGATGTGGTTTGCCAATCATGCTACTGCTGCGGTGAGCGAATACCGGATAGCCACTGAAAAAGTCACCTGGAACTACATCCCCAGCGGGCTGATGATACCTGAGCATGGTGGCCTGGATTTCTGGCCCGTGCTGCTGTAAGGCATAACCCTATGCATTCCCAACCCGTTCCAACGATCAAAGTGGTGGAGATGAAGTCTTCCCAGCTGCCAGTGATTGAAAGCCGCGAGCTGTTGCGCGGTGGCGGCCAAGTGCTGATCCTGCACGCTGGACAGACATATAATTTGCGCCAGACCAAGGAAAACAAGCTGATTTTGACCAAGTAATATTTTCATTCAAGAGCCAGCCACCTCGGGCGTGCGCCCTAGGCAGCCAGCCATGTTTATTTGATTTTTCCGACATGGAGACTGCAATGATGCACGCCAGAAACACCAAACAATTTTCATCCCAGCCACCTGCTCGACTGTTGCCTTTGGCGGCCATGATGGCCGGATTGTCCTTCGGCGCTATGGCTGAGGAACAACCCGCCGATGAGCCGGCCTTGCCCACGGTCACGGTGAATGCCGACGCCGAGATTCCGCGGGACGGCTTGCGCGCCACCACCACGCGGGTGGGCAAGACCCTGCAGGACCCGCACGATGTGCCGCAAGCCGTCACCACGGTGACGCGTACGCTGGTGGATGAGCAGAAGGCCAGTTCGCTGCGCGAGGCGTTGCGCAATGTCTCGGGTCTCACTTTTAACGCGGCTGAAGGCGGTCGCTCGGGCGACAACATGATGCTGCGCGGTTTCTACACCTTCGGTGACATGTATCTCGATGGCATCCGCGATACCGCCCAATACAACCGTGAAGTATTCAATCTGGAACAGGTCGATGTGTTGCGCGGTTCGGCGGCGATGCTGTTTGGCCGCGGCCAGGCCGGCGGTGTCATCAATCAGGTGAGCAAGACGCCATTCCTCGCCGACCGCAACAAGATTAGCGCCAGCCTCGGCACTGACGATTACCGGCAACTGACCGGTGACTTCAACCAGCGCCTTGGCGACACCACGGCGCTGCGGCTGAATGTGATGACGCGTGACGAGGGCAGCTGGCGCTCCAATCCGGCCAATGGCAATGAGCCGGAACTTCATCGCGATGGCATCGCACCCAGCATCGGTTTCGGCCTTGGCACCAGCGATGAATTCATTCTGAGCCACATCCTGACGCAGACCGATGACAAACCGGATTACGGTATCAGCTTCGATCCAGCCACGCGCCAGCCGGGCACCAATTTCCCCGCCAGCACTTACTGGGGCACCGATCGCAATTTCGATGAGAGCGAGACTAACATCACGACTGCAACATATACCCATTACTTCTCGCCGAGTAGTTCGTGGCGCACGCAATTGCGCAGTGCCGATTACGAACGCAGCTATTGGGCGAGAACGCCGAACCTGACTCAGGCGCCGAATGCGGAAGGGATCGTGCTGGGTGGCGGTGGTATTCCGAATGGCGGCCCGACACGGACCATGGATTACGAGACCCTGACCCTGCAGACGGATTTCAACAACGCCTTCGAGGCGATGGGCATGAAGCACGAATTCCTGGTGGGCGCGGAATATTTCAAGGAAGACAGCTTCCGTCACAGTTTGCAGAACGTGGGGGGTACCACCGTCGTCAATCCGCCGTTCTATCTGCCGTATCAGGCCAACACGACGGGCACGCCGGTCGAGTTCGATTCGGTTTCCTATGCCGTGTATGCGCAAGATACCGTCGAGTTCATTCCCAGGTGGAAGGCCACGCTGGGCGCACGTCGCGACGAACTGGATGCGGATTATTCCAGCGCCACCTCGCCCCGTCTGAAATACGATGAGTGGAGCACGCGTGCCGCGCTGTCCTTCCATCCCGTGGATGAAACCCATTATTACCTGAGCATGAGCGACTCCTTCAGCCCGACAGCGGATCTCTATCAGCTTACCGTGACGCCGATGCCGCCGGAACGCAGCCAGGTGCTGGAGCTGGGCGCCAAGTGGTTGCTCCTCGACGGTGATTTGGCGTTGCGCGCTGCGCTTTATCGTGCCGAGAAGGAATGGGAACGTAATACCGATCTCGAATCCACGGCGTCGATCCTGACCAAGAAACGCCGTACCAACGGTTTGGAGTTCGAAGTCGCCGGGCGCATCACCGATGCCTGGGAAATCTTCGCCGGCTTGGCGCTGATGGACGCGAAGATTCTGGAAGTGGCTGAGAATGTTAACGCCACTACCGGCGTGATCACTGTCGCCAACGCCGGTTACCAGGGGCAACGCGCGCGCAACACGCCGCCTTACACTGCCAACGTGTGGACGACGTACACGCTCGGTAACAGCTGGAAGGCCGGTGGCGGTGCCGAGGCGAAAGGCGAACGCTACGGTTTTAACCCGAGCGGCGCAGGGGCGATACCGACACTGCCGGGTGACACGGCGTTCCATCCCAACACTGCACCAGCGTATGTGCGTTGGGATGCGATGCTGAGTTATGAACAGCGCCTGTATACGCTGACATTGAACGTGCAAAATCTGTTCGACAAAGTTTACTACGACGCCTTGTACGACAACGGTGGTTTCGCAGTGCCCGGCCAGGGGCGCAGGCTGATTCTGTCCGGTGAATATAAGTTCTAGGTGTTGCTGAAACAAGTTCTCCCTCTCCCTGAGGGAGAGGGCTGGGGTGAGGGATGGATAACACATTACTGCTTGACTATCTCCCCTCATCCTAACCTTCTCCCTGAGGGAGAAGGAACTAAAAGCTTTTTTCAATAAAGGAAGAAAATCATGCTCATCACCATTGACGACGTACTGACAGCGCGCGAATTGGCTACTATGCAGGAGTTGCTGGCGCGTTCACACTGGGCCCATGGCGAGATCACCGCCGGGACACAATCGGCCCAGGTGAAAAACAATCAGCAGCTACCGGAGAATGCCGAACATCTGCCGGTACTGCGTCGCACGGTGCTGGGCGCACTCAATCGCAATGCACTGTTTTTCACGGCGGCGCTGCCGAAGCGGATCTTTCCACCGCTGTTTAACCGCTACGGCGGCGACACCAACTTCTTCGGCAATCATGTCGACAATGCCATGCGGCCACTGCCCGATGGTAGCGGTTACATGCGCACCGATGTCTCTGCCACATTGTTCTTGGCCGAGCCCGAGAATTACGACGGCGGTGAATTAGTGATCGAGGATATGTATGGCAGTCAACGCATCAAGCTCAAGGCGGGTAGCATGGTGGTGTATCCGTCGACCTCCATTCACCAGGTGATGCCGGTGACGCACGGCCACCGCGTTGCTTGTTTTATGTGGATGCAGAGCATGGTGCGCGATACCGGTCAGCGCCGTCTGCTTTATGAAATGGACATGGCGCTGCTGCAATTGCGTCATGCGCACGGCGACACTGACCCCGTCATCCGGCTGACTGGCACCTATCACAATCTGCTACGGAAGTGGGCCGAGATCTGATATGACGCGTATTTATCCCATCTGGCAAGCACATGGCAGCGACCGGATCGTGCCGTTAATGCTGGTGATCGTCGCGCACCTGATGTTGATTGCGTGGCTAAATAACCACGCCATGCAACCCGGGTTGTCGCTGGTGTTGCCAACCATGAGCGGAATACTGGTGGCGCCGCCTGTCGCACAGCCGCCCCGGCCTAACACAGTGTCATCACGTCCGCTGTTATCGCCCATGTCGCCAATCGAAGCGCTGCCGACTGAGCACAGTATCAGCGTGCCGCCGGTCGAGCCTGAACCATCATTAGCAACTGAATCGAAAACAGAAACACCAGTGACGGCTACAGCGCCCGCAGCGGCGGAAGCTGAGATTGCACCCGTACCGGTAATTCCACCGCGGGTGGATGCGGCTCATCTCAATAATCCAGCACCCGTTTACCCACCGCTGTCGCGGCGATTGGGCGAGCAGGGGCAAGTGTTGTTCGATGTCTACATTCTCGCCGATGGCACGGTGGGCGGGATCAGGCTCAAAGTTTCCAGCGGCTTTCCACGTCTCGATGCTGCCGCACGCGAAGCAGTGCAACGCTGGCGCTACGTGCCGGCCCGGCGTGGTAATACAGCGATCGCTTACTGGTATGTGCAACCCATCGTTTTCGCGCTGGGTCACTGATTTTATGGCTGTTCACCACAGAGGCACAGAGAAGAAAATGTGTAATGGTTATGGCGCGCACCTCTCACTTCTGCGTACTCTGTGCCTCTGTGGTGAATATTGTTAATTTCAAAGGAGACAAAAAATGACAGATTACCCGTACGGACTGGCCGCCCTCTGGGCGCAAGGCGATTTCGTCATCAAGAGCATTGCCATTTTGCTGCTGATAATGTCCATCGCCACTTGGTATGTCATCGTCAGCCGCGTCTGGCGGCTGATGAAGCTGCGCCGTTATGCTCACGCGACTGCAGATTTCTGGCATGCGCAGAGTTTCGGCGAAGGGCTGCACATCCTGAATGGCCACCGTCATCATAATCCCTTTCGCCATCTAGCCGAAGAGGGCAAGGCAGCAGTGGATCACCATGCCAACAATCGCTCGGATCTTCATGGGCAGTTGAGTCTGGCCGACTGGCTGACCGCCTGTCTGCGCGGCGCCATCGACGAATCCACGGAACGGATGCAGAGCGGGCTGTCGCTACTCGCCTCGGTCGGTTCGACCGCGCCCTTCGTCGGTCTGTTCGGTACGGTGTGGGGTATTTATCACGCGCTGGTTGGGATCGGCGCCGCCGGTCAGGCCAGCATCGGCGAAGTTGCCGGACCTGTGGGTGAGGCCCTGATCATGACCGCGCTCGGTCTTGCCGTGGCGATTCCCGCCGTGCTGGGCTACAACGCACTTATCCGCGGTAATAAAACGGTACTCGGTCGCCTCAATCGCTTTGCCCATCAACTGCACGCCTATTTCATCACCGGCGCGCCGCTGACGCGCAGTTCAAATTCGTCCACGGCCAAGGTGGTCGTGGCCGCGTTGGTGGGAGGGCGCTGAGATGGCATTTGGTAACGACTTGGCCGATGGTGATGAGGTAATGAGCGAGATCAACATGACACCGCTGGTGGATGTGATGCTGGTGTTGCTGATTGTTTTCATCGTCACCGTGCCGGTGCTGACGCATTCGGTGAAGCTGGATCTGCCGCGTGCTGATAATCGTCCCAATGAAATCAAACCGGAGACGGTGATGATGTCAGTGACCGCCGACGGCGCCATCCACTGGAACGACACATTGCTCGACGATGCGGCTTTGCAAACCCGACTCACCCAAGCCGCCCGCCAGCAACCGCAGCCGGAGATTCACATTCGCGGCGACCGCAAGGTCGATTACGAACATGTGATTCAGGTCATGGCCGCCGCGCAGCGGGCGGGGATTTTGAAGTTGGGATTTGTGACGGAGCCGGGAAGGTAATTACTACCGAAGCGAAAATCCAACGCAAAGACGCTAAGCGCTATTGATCCAGTCTGAAGAAGTTTTAAGGTCGATCTGTGCGTATCCCCCTCCCCGCTTGCGGGAGGGTTGGGGAGAGGGAGTGTTTCAACAAGCGGCTAAATTCTAGATCTTCTCCGCACTTCCGCGTTGGGTTTTTGCATCGCAAGCAATGGTTTCAGAAAACGGCCGGTATGTGAATTTTCATTGGTAGCAATCTCTTCCGGCGTGCCGACACACAGTATTTCGCCACCTTTATCGCCACCCTCGGGGCCGATATCAATCAGCCAGTCGGCAGTTTTTATGACATCAAGATTATGTTCGATGATGACAATGGTGTTGCCATGGTCGCGCAATTGCAGCAGCACGCCGAGCAGTTGTTCGATGTCATGGAAGTGGAGGCCGGTAGTCGGTTCGTCGAGAATATAAATCGTGTTGCCGGTATCGCGTTTTGATAATTCACGCGATAACTTCACCCGTTGCGCTTCACCGCCAGAGAGCGTGGTCGCATTTTGACCGAGGGTGATATACGACAGGCCGACATCCATTAATGTTTGCAGCTTGCGTTTGATCATCGGTACGGCGCTGAAGAACTCTAGTGCGTCTTCGACGGTCATTTTCAGCACTTCGTAGATGTTCTTGCCCTTGTAGCGTACTTCCAGGGTTTCACGGTCGTAACGTTGGCCTTTGCAAACATCGCACGGCACATAGATATCGGGCAGGAAGTGCATTTCGACCTTGATCACGCCGTCGCCCTGGCACGCCTCGCAGCGGCCGCCCTTGACGTTGAAACTGAAACGTCCAGGACCATAGCCGCGTGACCGTGCCTCTGCCGTGCCGGAAAACAGATCACGAATTGGGGTGAACAGGCCGGTATAGGTAGCCGGATTGGAACGCGGTGTGCGGCCGATGGGGCTTTGATCGATGTCGACGACTTTGTCGAATTGATCGAGGCCGATGATCTCGGCACATGGTGCCGGATCTTCGCCCGCACCGTTGATCAACAAGGCGGCATGGCGATACAGCGTGTCATTGATGAGTGTCGATTTGCCGGAACCGGAGACGCCGGTAACGCAGGTCATCAGGCCCATCGGAATATCGACGTTTACGCCCTTGAGATTGTTGCCGCTGGCGCCGCGAATGCTCAACATGCGCGTTGGGTCCATGGCCACCCGTTTCTCGGGAACTTGGATTGCGCGTTTGCCGGAGAGATATTGGCCGGTGACTGATTCAGGCGAGCCGAGTATTTGTTGCAATGTGCCTTGAGCGATCACTTGGCCGCCATGTACACCGGCGCCGGGGCCGATGTCGACGATGTGATCGGCGCTGCGGATCGCTTCTTCGTCATGTTCGACCACGATTACGGTGTTGCCGAGATCACGCAAATAGGTCAGCGTTTTGATCAGGCGTTCATTGTCGCGTTGATGCAGACCAATCGACGGTTCATCAAGCACATACATCACGCCTACCAAACCGGCGCCGATCTGGCTGGCCAGACGGATACGTTGCGCCTCGCCGCCGGAAAGCGTATCGGCGCTGCGGTCAAGGCTCAGATAATCAAGACCGACGTTGACCAGAAATTGCAAACGGGCGCCGACTTCTTTAACAATTTTTGACGCAATCTCGCCACGATGACCCGGTAGCGTTAAATGGGTGAAGAAGTCATGCGCACGCCCTACGGCCATGGAAGTGGCTTCCGGCAGCGTAATGCCGGCGACAAAGACATTGCGTGCCTCGCGGCGCAGACGTGTGCCTTTGCAGTCTGGACATTTGTGGGTGCTTAAATATTTAGCCAGATCCTCACGTACGGCATTGGAATCGGTCTCGCGGTAACGCCGCTCCATGTTGGGGATGACGCCCTCGAAGGGGCGATGTTGATGTTGTGCGCTGCCGCGCTCGTTGAAGAAGGTAAATTCGATCAGTTCGTCACCGGTGCCTTGAAGCAGTACGCCACGTGCTTCGTCGGTGAGTTGTTCAAATGGCGTGTCGACATCGAAACCATAATGATCTGCCAGTGAGGTGAGCAACTGAAAATAATAGGCGTTACGGCGGTCCCAGCCGCGAATTGCACCCGCCGCCAAGCTTAACTCGGGATGATGAACGACGCGCGCCGGATCGAAAAACTGCTTCATGCCCAAACCATCGCAGGTTGGGCAGGCACCTGCGGGATTGTTAAATGAGAACAAACGTGGTTCAAGTTCAGCCAAACTGTAGCCGCAATGCGGGCAGGCAAACTTGGCCGAAAATACCAATTCCGATTTTGTTTCATCATCCATGAAGGCGATGCGCGCCAAGCCATCGGACAGACGCAACGCAGTTTCAAACGATTCGGACAGTCGAGCCTTGATATCCTCACGCACCTTGAAGCGATCGACGACGGCCTCGATGGTATGTTTCTGCCGCAGATCGAGCTTCGGTAATTGATCCAGCTCGATCACTTTGCCATCGACGCGGGCGCGGACAAAACCCTGGCTGCGCAATTGTTCCAGGACCTGTACGTGTTCGCCCTTGCGATCGTCGATCACTGGCGCCAGCAGCATCAGGCGCGTGTCTTCCGCCAGTGCCATCACTTGATCGACCATTTGGCTGACCGTCTGCGCTTCAAGCACAACATCATGGTCCGGGCAGCGCGGTTCACCCGCGCGCGCGAACAACAGACGCAGATAATCGTAAATCTCGGTGACGGTGCCGACGGTCGAGCGCGGATTGTGCGACGTGGATTTTTGCTCGATGGAAATCGCGGGCGACAAACCTTCGATGTGATCGACATCGGGTTTTTCCATGATTGCTAAAAATTGGCGTGCATAACTGCTCAGCGATTCGACATAGCGCCGTTGGCCTTCGGCATAAATGGTGTCGAACGCGAGCGAGGATTTGCCGGAGCCGGATAATCCCGTGATAACTATAAGTTTGTCGCGCGGCAGATCGAGGTCGATGTTTTTGAGGTTGTGGGTGCGTGCGCCGCGAATGTGGATATATTTCATGCTGCATTTCCGTCACTGATCGAACCTGATAATATACGACGTTTTCGCACCACGACGCAAAAGAGAAACTCTCCGTGAAACAAGATGGTATGAGTCCGCAAGAAAAGCGGGCAGCGGTATCTTTGGCCGGGATTTTCAGCACTCGGATGCTCGGCCTGTTCATGATCCTGCCGGTATTTGCCATTTATGCCGAGCATTTGAGTGGTTCGACGCCGATGTTGATCGGCCTGGCGATTGGGATCTACGGCCTCACACAAGCGGTGTTTCAGATTCCCTTTGGCCTATTGTCTGACCGTTTCGGACGCAAGCCAATGATTTACATCGGCCTGATCATTTTCGCGATTGGCAGTGTGGTGGCGGCGCTGTCCGATTCCATTTATGGAGTCATTCTTGGCCGTTCGATCCAGGGTGGGGGCGCGATTGCGGCGGCGGTGATGGCCTTGGCGGCGGACCTGACGCGTGAGGAACACCGCCTCAAGGCGATGGCGATCCTGGGCGCCTCGATGGGGATGTCGTTTTCGGTGGCGTTGGTCATGGGGCCGGTGTTGAGCGGCTGGATCGGTGTCCCAGGCATCTTCTGGACCACGTCGGTACTGGCCCTGGTGGCCATGGTGTTGCTCAAGTTATGGGTGCCAGACCCCATCGAAAGCCGCTTCCGCCGCGATGCACAGCCGGTGCCAGCGCAATTCAAACAGGTGCTGGGTGATGGCCAGTTGATGCGCCTTAATTTCGGCGTTTTTGTCCTGCACCTGATTTTGACGGCCAGTTTTATCGCTGTGCCGCTCTCGCTACGTGATGAAGCCGGCATCGGTACCGAATATCACTGGGCTGTCTATCTTGGCGTGATGTTGGGTGGGATCGCCCTGATGGTGCCCTTTATCATTGTCGCCGAGAAACGGCGGCGGATGAAGCAGGTGTTTTTGATCGGCATCACTCTGCTGATGCTCGGTCTGTGGGGATTGGATCTGTTGCGTCATTCGGCGTGGGGGATCATCGCCGCCTTGCTCGTATTCTTCACCGCCTTTAACCTGCTGGAGGCATCGCTGCCGTCGCTGGTGGCCAAGATGGCCCCCCCGGACAAGAAGGGCACGGCAATGGGAATTTATAGCAGTTCCCAGTTCCTGGGAGCCTTTTGTGGCGGTGCCTTTGGCGGCATGATTTACGGCACCATCGGTGCAGGCGGGATCTTCGTCTTTAGTGCCCTGATGGCGGCCTTGTGGCTGTTTTGGGCCGCGACCATGCGTAATCCACGTTACCTCAGCACCCACATGCTCAAGGTGGGTCCCGTGAACGAGGACGAGGCACGTCATCTGGAGGCGCAGTTGGCGCAGGTGCGCGGGGTGGCGGAAGCGATCGTTATCCTTGAAGATGGTGTGGCTTATCTCAAGGTCGATAACCATGCCCTGGATAAAGAAGCACTTAGCCGTTTTTCGGTGGTGCGAGGCGAAATGGCCGTAACCAGCACCTAGTGGTTCTCGGCGAAAACGGCATAAATATGGTAGTCTGAGCCACACAACCCGGAGAACAGTTTAGGAGTAGATCATGGCAAAAGGGGTAAACAAAGTCATTTTGGTGGGGAATCTGGGTAAAGACCCAGAAGTGCGTTACATGCCCAGCGGCGGCGCCGTGACCACGGTCACGATCGCAACCAGCGAATCCTGGAAAGATAAGCAGACCGGTGAACAAAAAGAGCGTACCGAATGGCACAACGTCGTTTTTTATAACCGTCTGGCTGAAATCGCCGGTGAATACCTGAAGAAGGGCTCGCAGATTTATATCGAAGGCAGCCTGCGTACAGAGAAGTATGAAAAAGACGGCGTGACCAAATATAGCACCAAAATTATCGCCAACGAAATGCAGATGCTCGGTAGCCGGAGTGGCGCGGGCGGTGGCGCTGGTGGCAGTAGCAGCGACTTTGGTAGCAGCAGCGCGCCAGCCAAGGGACAGTCATCGTCGGCACCGGCTGCAGCCGGCGCAGGATTTGACGACTTTGATGATGACATCCCGTTCTAGGGACTACCTATCTTAAACTTGTAAACATTAACCCGGTAGGACTTGTTCTTACTGGGTTTTTTTATTGTTTACGTGTTTGCCGCAGGGTTTGTGTTGGTCGTGATAGGGGATACTATGAAATTATTATAACCAGCAGTGCGTTTGCTCCTTGCGCCTGCATGTTGAGGATTCAGGGTCCGGCATTGAGTCATCGATGATAAACAAGCCAAGTATTAAAACCATCACGGTTAAAAGTCTGATCAATGTCTTGTTGACCCTGGCGATTGCGCTGCTGTTGATCACTGCGTTTAACTTTCGTGCCCTTTCCACGAAGGCTATTAAGAACCAGGCGCTGGCCCATGCTGAACTGGTCAAGGCGGGACTGACTGCCCACATGAAAGCGGGCGTCATGGAGCAGCGTGATTACTATCTGGAAGAGATCAGACAGCTGCATCAGATCATATCGCTGAATGTCATTCGTGGCGATGCCGTGTCGAGGCAGTTTGGTCCAGGTAAAGACTTGGAGCAAGTGCCGGACCCCGTCGCTAGGCGGGCATTTGATGCCAAAGCGCCGGTTTTTATCCTCAATGAGTTTTCGGTCAGGCCAACAGTCCGTGTCATCATTCCCTACATCGCGTCACAGAGGGCCGCATTGAACTGTCTAGCCTGTCATATGGTGGACGAGGGAACGGTGCTGGGTGCGGTGGATATTGAGCTGGATGTCACCGAATATCGCAATCACTCGCTGTGGGTCATGGCGGGCCTGGTGTTGTTGTCGATACTGGCGTTCATCCTTATCTTTGTGAATACTTCGCGTACCATCAGTCATTATGTCCAGCAACCGCTGGAAACGCTGATCGACAACGCCATGACCGCCTATAAGAAACAGCAGCCGATGAGTCCGGATCGATTTGAGACGCGCGAGTTTTCGCATGTGGCGGATGAAATCAATCTCTTCAACTCGGAGATTATCGCCCATCAGGACATGCTCAAACAAAAGAATGAAGAATTGATCGCGCTGAATGATGAAATCGAGAGCACCCTCCGTGAGACGGTCTACACCATGGGTGTCATTGAGGAAAAACGCTCCAAAGAGACAGCCAATCACACGAGGCGTGTCGCGCTTTATTGTCAGCTGCTGGCGCAAAAACTGGGATTGTCTCCCAGTCAGGTGGATCTGGTGACTGCAGCTTCGCCGCTGCATGATATAGGTAAGCTGGGAATTCCTGATGAAGTGCTGTTGAAACCCGATCGCCTCACCGAAGCTGAACGCAAGATTATGATGAATCATCCTGCCATTGGCTATGCCATGCTCAAGCACTCCCAGCGCGATATTCTGGTGGCGGCAGGAGTGATTGCGCATCAACATCATGAAAAGTGGGATGGTAGTGGTTATCCCCAAGGGTTGGCTGGTGAAAATATTCATATTTTTGCGCGCATCAGCGCGCTTGCCGATGTCTTTGACGCGCTCTTTTCGCCGCGCGTCTACAAGGAGAAGTGGCCAATTGAAGAGGTGAAGTCATGGATCAGCGGGCAGACTGGCAAGCATTTCGATCCGCAGCTGGCAGCCATTTTTCTGGATAATGTCGATGAATTTGTGGCGATCTATGATCGCTATCCCGTCGATAAAGAATCGTTAATGTAGTGGTCAATTCGTAAAATAAGGAGATAACTGTGGCAAAGGCATCGGCAAGGCATTTATTAGTGAATACCGAAACGCAGTGTAATGAGATCAAGGCACAGATCGAGGCAGGGGCCGCCTTTGCCGAGATGGCGAAAAAATTCTCCACCTGTCCCTCCGGACGTGATGGGGGCGACCTCGGTGAATTCAGTCGCGGCATGATGGTGCCGGAGTTCGACACAGTGGTTTTCAGTGCGCCGTTGAACGTGGTGCAAGGCCCGGTGAAGACCCAGTTTGGTTACCATTTATTGGAAGTGACCAGCCGCAGCGAGTGATCAATACGGGTTTACCCCCGATTCATAAAGGGGTGGTCTGGGCATGGCTAATATTTCTTGATGATCAGGGGTGCGGTATGATGCTGGGATATACTGCGGATAGCGAGCGTATCGGTTTTCTGAAGCAGCGACCGTTCGCTTTGATGGCCATAACTGAAAGATAGGACATAATGAACCTGCACGAATATCAAGCCAAACAATTATTCGCCGAATATGGCGTTCCTGTGCTGAAAGGCGCTGCGGTCAAGACCGTCGCCGAGGCCGAAGCCGCCGCCAAGACGCTGGGGGGCAATGGCTGGGTGATCAAGGCCCAGGTCCATGCCGGTGGTCGTGGCAAGGCCGGTGGTGTGAAACTGGTGAAGAGTGTGGATGAACTCAAGGCGGCGGCCCAGAAATATCTGGGATCGCGCCTGGTCACGCATCAAACCGATGCCAAAGGCTTGCCGATCAATACGGTTTTGATTGAATCGTTGTGCGATATCGCTAAAGAGTTGTATGTCAGTCTGATGGTGGATCGTAGTAGCGAGCGTGTGGTGATCATGGCCTCGGCGATGGGCGGTATGGATATCGAGGAAGTGGCCGCCAAGCAGCCTGAGGCGCTGATCAAAATTGTGGTCGATCCGGTGGTAGGGTTGATGCCCTATCAATGTCGCCAGATCAGTTTTGGCATGGGCCTGCCGGTCGAGTTGGCTGGACCGATGACCAAACTGCTTACCGGCCTATACAAGATGTTCATCGAAAAAGATTGCAGTCTGGTGGAGATCAATCCGCTGGTGATTACCAAAGCCGGTGAACTGTTAGCGTTGGATGCCAAGGTGGGTATCGACGGCAGCGCATTGTATCGTCAGAAATCGGTGGCAGCGATGCAGGATGCGTCGCAAGAAGATCCTACCGAACACGAAGCGGAACAACACGGTTTAAATTACGTTACCCTCGACGGCAACATTGGCTGCATGGTCAACGGTGCCGGTTTGGCGATGGCGACTATGGATTTGATTAAACTTCACGGCGGTATGCCTGCCAATTTTCTCGATGTCGGTGGTGGTACCACGGCTGAGAAAGTGGCCGAGGCTTTTAAACTGATTCTTGCCGACAAGAAGGTGAAGGCAGTGTTGGTCAATATCTTTGGCGGCATCGTACGTTGTAACTTGATTGCTGAAGGCATTATCTCTGCCGTAAAAGAAGTTGGCGTTACGATTCCTGTGGTGGTGCGGCTTGAGGGCACCAACGCTCAGCAGGGACGTGAATTACTGGATAATAGTGGTTTGGCGATTGCCAGTGCGCTTGACCTGACTGATGCAGCGCAGAAGGTTGTTGCTGCTTCAAAAGGAGGCAAGTGAGATGTCAGTGCTGGTTAATAAAAATACCAAAGTTATTTGCCAAGGGTTCACCGGAAAACAGGGTACGTTCCATTCCGAACAGGCGATCGCCTATGGCACCAAGATGGTCGGTGGTGTGACGCCGGGCAAGGGTGGCCAAACACATTTGGGATTGCCGGTGTTCGATACCGTGCATGATGCCGTGAAAGCTACTGGCGCCGATGCGACGATGATTTATGTACCCGCCGCCTTTGCTGCCGATGCGATTCTTGAAGCCGCGGATGCCGGCATCAGCGTGATTGCCTGCATCACCGAAGGTATTCCGGTGCAGGATATGCTCAAGGTGAAATATGCGCTGGCAGGCAGTGCTTCGCGCTTGATTGGCCCGAACTGTCCGGGCTTGATTACACCGGGCGAATGCAAGATCGGCATCATGCCGGGTAATATTCACAAGCCGGGCAAGATCGGTATCGTCTCGCGTTCTGGCACATTGACGTATGAAGCCGTGTTTCAAACGACTAATAATGGTTTGGGACAGAGCACCTGTATCGGTATCGGTGGCGATCCGATTCAAGGTACGGATTTTATCGATTGCCTCGAACTGTTCCAGGACGATCCGCAGACCGAAGGTATCGTCATGGTGGGCGAGATTGGTGGTATGGCCGAAGAAGCAGCGGCTGAATACATCAAGGCGCATGTCACCAAACCTGTAGTTGCTTACATCGCGGGGGTTACCGCACCGCCGGGTAAACGCATGGGGCATGCGGGTGCGATTGTCGCCGGTGGCAAGGGCACGGCCGAAGAAAAATTCAAGGCACTGGCTGCGGCCGGTGCGCATGTGGTTCGCTCGCCAGCGGAGATCGGCAAGCGCATGGCGGAGGTTTTGGGCGGTTATTAACCCGGCCCCTAAACACATTGTGATAAAACTCCTTCCCCTTTTAGGGGGAAGGTAGGGATGGGGGTAAAATGTTCGAAAGTAACAGGTACTCCACCCCCACCCTGGCCCTCCCCCTGCAATGGGGAGGGAACTTGATCTTCATTATTTTATTACTGAGTTAATAGTTTGTTATGACGCAACGTCTGCGCATCATTCTCGCTCAACTTAATCCCCTGGTCGGTGATATCGCGGGTAATGCCGCCAAGATCATCGCTGCCGCCGAGCGGGCACGTGATGAGTTCAACGCGGATCTAATTCTGTTCCCTGAATTGTGTCTCACCGGTTATCCGCCTGAGGATTTGCTGTTACGTCCCGGGCTTTATCGCCGTGTCGCCACGGCGATGAAACAGCTGCAAGATATCCGCGGAATCGCGCTGGTGGTGGGCTATCCGGAAAAAACTACTCAAGGCGTATTCAATAGCGCCGCATTGATTGCCGACGGGAAAATCCAGGCCAATTATCGCAAGCAATCTTTGCCCAACTACAGCGTCTTCGACGAAAAACGTTATTTCGAAGCATGCACTGAGTCATGCGTGATTGATTTTAAGGGCGTTCCTGTTGCGCTATCGATTTGCGAAGACATGTGGCACCCCGGCGTCATGGCGCAAGCAAAAAACCGTGGCGCCAAATTGATGCTCAATCTCAACGCCTCGCCGTTTCATCTCAATAAAGGATTCGAGCGTGAAGCCACCATGCGTCAACGGCTGCAGGAAGGTGCGATACCGATTGTGTATTGCAATCAAATCGGCGGTCAGGATGAGTTGGTGTTCGATGGCGAGTCTTTTGTCATGGATGCCGATGGCGCGGTGGTGATGCGTGGCCAAGCCTTTGTCGAAGCGCTTTATCCTGTCGATTTCGAGATCGGCGCACAAGTGATCGCCGTACCGGGTGTGATTCATGCACCGATGTCGGAAGAGGCTAGCGTTTATCAGGCAATTGTCCTCGGCGTGCGTGATTATATTGAGAAAAACGGCTTCAGCGGCGTGGTGATCGGCTTGTCTGGCGGTGTCGATTCCGCATTGACGCTGGCGATTGCCGTGGATGCCATCGGTGCTGATCGAGTTGAAGGTGTGCGCATGCCGTCACGCTTTACTGCCGAGATGAGTCTTGAAGACGCCATGGTTGAGGCTAAGGCATTAGGCGTGGAATGCCACACGATTTCAATCGAACAAGCCTTTCAGTCATTTTTGAGCATGCTGCAGGAAGAGTTTGCCGAATTTTCCGGGCGTCCCTGGGATACGACAGAGGAAAATATTCAGGCCCGTTGCCGTGGAATTTTGTTGATGGCCATTTCCAACAAGAAACGTAAGATCGTACTCACTACGGGCAACAAGAGCGAAATGGCGGTGGGTTATGCTACGCTTTATGGCGATATGGCGGGCGGCTACGCGCCGATTAAAGATGTACCCAAGACTTTGGTCTATCGTCTGGCGCGCTATCGTAACTGTATCTCGCCGGTGATCCCGGATCGGGTGTTGGAACGGCCACCGTCAGCAGAGTTGGCGCCCAATCAAAAAGATGAGGATAGTCTGCCGCCGTACGATATTCTCGATCCGATCATCGAGATGTATATTGAAAAGGATATGTGTGCCGAAGATATTATCGCCGCCGGTTATGACGAGGCAATGGTTGACCGCGTAGTACAATTGGTGAATCGTAACGAATACAAGCGGCGACAGGCGCCGCCGGGAGTGCGCATCAGCCGCCGTGCTTTTGGCCGCGACCGGCGTTATCCGATCACTTCGGCGTATAAATAGGCTGACAGGTTGCCGAAAGATGCTTTATTGTTCCTTTCTCCTCCGGCGTAGAGGCGGGTTTTAAACCCGCCTCTACCTATACCTGAAAACAAACAAAGGGGTACCTTATGAAAAAAATCGAAGCAGTGATTAAGCCCTTCAAACTGGATGATGTGCGTGAAGCACTGTCGGAAATCGGCGTCACTGGCATGACTGTGACCGAGGTAAAAGGTTTTGGCCGGCAAAAAGGGCATACCGAACTGTATCGGGGTGCGGAATACGTGGTCGATTTTCTGCCTAAAGTGAAAATCGAAATTGTGGTGGCTGCAGAACAGTTGGATCGTTGCGTCGAAGTGATCGCTGAAGCGGCTCGAACCGGCAAGATCGGTGACGGCAAGATTTTTGTCACCACGGTGGAGAGAATTGTCCGAATTAGAACGGGTGAAGAAAACAAGGACGCAATCTAGCGTCCGTAGGGGCGATTCACGAATCGCCCATGCAGGAGATTACTGTTATTCAGCGATACGCCTAACAACTAAATTTGCTGCATGTTCGTAGGTATTCTGTTGAAAACTAAAAAAATTCCTTGAGTTTTGGCTTGAAAGGACGAAACATTAACTGGGGTGTCTATCACGTGGGCGATGAAGCGCCATGAGCCAGCAAAAAGCACAGAATACATTGGATAAATTGTTAAAAAACAGTTACTTGTACGGCGGGAACGCCGTCTTTATCGAGCAGCTTTATTATCAGTTTTTAGATGACCCCAATGCGGTGGAACCGGTTTGGCGGTCATATTTCGAATCGCTGCAACAGGAACCCGGTCCGCTGGCAGCGGATGTCAATCACGATCAGGTCCTCAAGAACTTCCTTGCGCTCTCCCGTTATGCCCCCGTAGTGGCAGGTAGTGGGGTCGCCGCCGCCGAGAGCAAGCAGGTCGCCGTCCTGCAATTGATTAATGCCTATCGTGTGCGTGGTCATCAACAGGCCAAGCTTGATCCGTTGGGTTTGCAGGCACAACAACCGTTAGCCGAACTTGATCCCGTGTTCCACGCCCTGACAGAGTCGGACATGGAGACTGTCTTCAGCACGGGTTCGCTGGCCGGGCCGCCCCAGGCTTCCTTGCGGGAGATTGTGAGTCATCTCCAGGATACGTATTGCCGTCACATTGGTGCGGAATACATGCATATTTCGGATACTGCGCAAAAACGCTGGATCCAACAGCAATTGGAAGGCGGTCGCGGAGAGCCCAAGTTATCGCCTGATTTCAGACGCCATATTTTGCGCAAAGTCGTGGCGGCAGAGGGGCTGGAGCAATATCTACATACCAAATATGTAGGGCAGAAGCGCTTTTCGCTGGAAGGTGGCGAGAGCCTGATTCCGTTATTGGATGAATTGGTTTGGCGCGCCGGAAGCCATAAAGTAAGTGAAGCAGTGATTGGTATGGCCCACCGCGGCCGTCTCAATGTGCTGGTCAATATCATGGGCAAGAATCCTGCTGCATTGTTCCAGGAGTTCGAAGGTGTTTTTGAACACGCGGCCAATGTCGGGGGTGACGTCAAATATCACCAGGGATTTTCTTCCGATATGAAAACGCCAGGTGGTGTTGTACATCTGGCATTGGCGTTCAATCCTTCGCATCTGGAGATTGTCAATCCCGTGGTCGAAGGTTCTGTGCGAGCGCGCCAGCATCGCCGTCGCGATCTGGATGGTAGTCAGGTGTTGCCGGTATTGATCCACGGCGACGCAGCGTTTTCGGGCCAAGGCGTGGTGATGGAAACTTTGCAGATGTCGCAGGCACGGGGTTACACCACTTGTGGTACCGTGCATATCATTATCAACAACCAGATTGGTTTTACCACCAGTAACCCGCTCGATGTGCGTTCGACCATGTATTGCACCGAGGTCGCGCGCATGATCCAGGCACCCATTTTCCATGTGAATGGCGATGATCCCGAAGCGGTGATTTTCGTGACTCAAATGGCGCTTGATTATCGGCTCAAGTTCAAGCGCGATGTGGTGATCGATCTCGTCTGTTATCGTCGTCATGGTCACAATGAGGCCGATGAACCATCGCTGACGCAACCAGTGATGTACAGCGCGATTCGGCCGCATGCCACGACGCTGAAGCTTTACTCGCAGCGTCTGATCGATGCCGGTGTGCTGGCGCAGGCCGATGTCGATGCCTTGATCAAGGAATATCGCGATATGCTCGATGCAGGCAAATTGGTGTCGCGCGAAATTGTGTTTGGTGTCAAAAATGAATTTGGTGTTGATTGGGCTCCGTACAAGGGCAAGGACTGGACCGAAGCGGCAGATACCACTGTCCCGCTGGCAGTGATCCGCGAATTAATGGAGAAAACGAGCGTTTTCCCACCGGATTTCGATGTCCATCCGCGCGCGCTCAAGGTGGTGGCCGATCGTCTGAAAATGGCGGCGGGCGAGCTGCCGCTGGATTGGGGCTTTGCCGAGATTATGGCCTATGCCACCTTGTTGACTGAAGGGCACCCTGTGCGCTTGTCGGGACAGGACAGCGGTCGTGGTACGTTCTCGCATCGTCACGCCGTGTTTCATAATCAAAAACGGCGCGAAGCCTATGTGCCTTTGCAAAACCTCAGCGACGATCAAGGTCATTTCCGCGTCATCGATTCGCTGTTGTCGGAAGAGGCGGTGCTGGGTTTTGAATACGGTTACGCAACGACATCACCCAATTCACTCGTACTCTGGGAGGCGCAGTTTGGTGATTTCGCCAATGGTGCCCAGGTTGTCATTGATCAATTCATCAGTGCCGGGGAAGTGAAGTGGGGTCGGCTTTGTGGCTTGGTGTTATTGTTGCCGCACGGTTACGACGGTCAAGGCCCGGAACATTCGTCTGCACGTCTTGAGCGTTATCTTCAGCTGTGCGCGGGAGACAACATTCAAGTCTGCTATCCCACGACACCAGCGCAAATGTTTCATATGTTGCGCCGGCAAATGGTGCGTCCTTATCGCAAACCACTGGTGGTGATGACGCCCAAGAGTTTATTGCGCCATAAACTATCGACATCCTCGGTAGAAGACCTGACCAAGGGCGGCTTTAATGTGGTGATTGATGAGGTTGACCCGATTAAACCAGCGCAGGTGAAGCGAGTGGTATTCTGTAGTGGTAAGGTCTATTACGATTTGCTGGAACAACGGCGGACGCAACAACTTAAAGATATCGCCATCGTCCGTATTGAGCAGCTTTATCCGTTCCCGGAAGAAGCTGTGGCCAAGATTATTAGCCGCTATAGCAAGGCGCAGGAATATGTCTGGTGTCAGGAAGAACCGCAAAATCAAGGGGCGTGGACCTTCATTCAAGCCCTGTTGAGAATGCAGCTGGAAGATAAAACGGATCTTTATTATGCCGGTCGCGCACCTTATGCCGCGCCAGCAGAGGGGCATTTGAAAACGCATCTCGCCAATCAGGCGGAGCTGGTGCAGGCAGCGCTTAGCGGAAAGGCTAAGGGTGTGATTTTGCGTGCGGCCGGTTAATGAACAAGGGAGCTGATTATGCTGATTGAAGTCAAAGTGCCGGTATTATCCGAGTCTGTGTCAGACGGCGTTCTGGCGCGCTGGCGGAAAAAATCAGGCGAGGCAGTCGCTCGTGATGAACAGTTGGTCGATCTGGAAACTGATAAGGTCATGCTGGAAATTGTCGCGCCCCAAGATGGGGTGTTAAAAGAGATTAAGAAGGTTGATGGTGCTATCGTGGTCAGCAATGAAGTGATCGCGATTATTGATACTGAAGCCAAAGCCGCTGCCAAGAGCACGGGGAAAAGCGACACTAAATCCGCGAAAGCAGAAACCAAGCTTGCTGCGCAAGCGGCCGCCAATACTGATTTGAGCCCAGCAGTCCGTAAAATGGTAGCTGAAAATAAATTACAGTCAGAGAAAATTGCCGGCACCGGCCGTGATGGACGCATCACCAAGGAAGATGTGATTAAGCATCTTGATGAGGCCAAGAAACCTGCGGAATCAATACCAACACCACCACCGGCTATGGTACAGATAGGGGCGGGTGGGCGCCCAGAACAGCGGGTGCCGATGACACGCCTGCGTGCACGCATTGCTGAGCGATTAGTAACAGCGCAACATACTGCCGCCATGTTGACATCATTTAATGAAATCAACATGAAGCCGGTCATGGATCTGCGTGCGAAATATCAAGAGGCATTTATTAAAAAATATGACATTAAACTCGGTTTTATGTCGTTCTTTATTCGTGCCTGTGCCGAGGCGTTAAAGGAATATCCGATCATCAATGCCTCGATCGATGGCAGTGACATTATCTACCATGGGTATTATGACATTGGTGTCGCGGTGAGTACCGAACGCGGGCTGGTGGTGCCGATTATTCGCGATGCGGATCGCATGTCCATCGCGCAATTGGAACAGTCGGTGGTCAATTATGCCAAAAAGGCACGCGACGGCAAGCTGGGTATGGATGATTTGAGCGGTGGCACGTTCAGTATTACCAATGGCGGTGTGTTTGGGTCGTTGATGTCGACCCCCATCCTCAATCTGCCGCAAAGCGCGATTCTTGGCATGCACAAGATCGCGGATCGGCCAGTGGTGGAAAATGGTCAGATTGTAATTCGGCCCATGATGTACGTAGCGCTGTCTTATGACCATCGCATTATCGACGGTCGTGATGCGGTTTCATTCCTGGTGCGTATCAAGGAAGAGTTGGAAGATCCGGCGCGTATTCTTCTGGAAGTATAAACGCAGAGCGCGCTGTGCGCACCCTGCAGTGGGAGGAAACATGGATAAGTTCGACGTGGTGGTCATTGGTGGTGGGCCAGGCGGTTATGTCGCGGCGATCCGTTGCGCACAGTTGGGAGTTAAAGTCGCCGTTATCGATAAATGGCTGGGGCCGGATGGCAAGCCCAGCCTCGGCGGTACTTGCCTCAACGTCGGCTGTATCCCTTCCAAGGCCATGCTTGATTCTTCACATCATTATCATCGTCTGCAACATGAGTTCGCGCAGCACGGCATCAATGTCAAAAATGTCAGTCTTGATATCAAACAGATGTTGGCACGTAAGGAGGCGGTGTGCCGTACTTTGACTGGCGGTATCGCCATGTTATTTGCCAAGCACAAGATTAGCTGGTTACAAGGGCATGGCAGCCTGCTTGGTGAACGCAAAGTAGAATTTACTCCGCATAAGGATGGCAAAAAATCTACTGCAGTCACGGTTGAGGCGGAGCATATTATTATCGCCACAGGCTCAGTGCCGGCAGAGGCCGCTGAAACGCCATTCGACGGAAAATTTATCGTTGATTCCACGGGTGCATTGAGTTTTGAGCAAGTACCAAAACGCTTGGCGGTGATCGGCGGTGGTGTAATTGGTTTGGAGTTGTCTTCAGTTTGGAGCCGGCTCGGATCAGAAGTCAGTATTTTTATTCGCCGCGAACGGTTTTTGCCTAATGTCGATCAACAGCTTGCCGATGCCGCGCATAAAATTCTTGGTGCTCAGGGTTTGGATATTCGCCTGGGCGCACGTCCGGTCAGCGCCAAGGTAAATAAAAATCAAGTCACGCTTCACTATCAGGAAAAAGGCGAAGACAAAAAACAGAATTTTGATCGTGTGTTGGTAGCGGCGGGCCGTAAACCCAATACCGATGGACTCAATGCCAAAGAAGTGGGTTTGCAACTTGATGACCGTGGTTTTATTGAGGTCGATAAACTTTGTCGCACCAACGTGGCGGGCATTTATGCGATTGGTGACGTGGTGCGCGGGCCGATGCTGGCGCACAAGGCCTCGGAAGAAGGGGTTGCTGTCGCCGAACATATTGCGGGCCAGGCAGGGCATGTAAATTATGCCACGATTCCCTGGATTATTTATACCTGGCCTGAAATTGCGTGGGTGGGCAAGACCTCGCAGGAGTTGCGCACCGATGGTGTTGATTTCAAGGAAGGTGTGTTTCCGTTCAACGCCAATGGCCGCGCTCATGCCATGGGCGATCCTTCTGGCATGGTTAAAATCGTTAGCGATGCGGTAACTGATCGTATCTTGGGTGTTCACATCCTGGGGGCGAACGCATCGGAATTGATTGCCGAAGCGGTAGTGGCGATGGAATTTCAAGCCAGTGCCGAAGACTTGGCCCGTATTGTTCACGCTCATCCTACGTTGTCCGAGGCAGTGCATGAGGCAGCGCTAGGTGTTGATAAACGTAGTTTGCATCGATAAACGCAATTCGAGCGGTCTTCGTCATTGCGCGAACTCATAACTGAGTTTGGTGATGCGGCCGCGCCAATACGGCAGCGGCTCTTCCGGCAATAGCCGTTCCCACTTTGCAAATCAGCACGCTAATCAGGAACCGTGATGGTGATACGCCTTCTGGCGTCTTCAAGTCAGTTACAACGCTGGCAAGGCCATATACCAAGAACGGCACGATGTAGATGATGGCTGATACTAAAACAATATTGAATAATACTATTTCCATTGGCACACACCTATAAAAAATAAACCTAGAACTTGCAGTCCAGCCGCTACTTCATATGTGTTGGCTAACGTTAATCTCTGCGGGTGTAATTCCCCGCAGCTTGCTGCGAAAGATTGTAGTAGGGGCGATTCATGAATCGCCCCTACGCCGCAAAGCCCAGCCTGGCGGCGTTATCATCGAGTGCAACGCCTTGTTACCTTATTCTTACTCTTTCGATTTCAAAAATTCATCAAATATCTCTTTAGGCAGATTCATCGAAGAAATATATTCAATTCTTTCATTTTGCATATCGTAAAGCTCCATTATTGGCGTCTGGTTGTATCGGTGTTCTTTAATATAGGCGCCCAGCGCCGGATAGACTTTCATTATCCCAATGAAGATCGATATCATCCCCTTGTAGGGAAATTCAGCTACCACGCTATTCGATGACGGGTATTCCCTGACGCCATATTTGCTGCTGACTTTGCTCAACTCCTCGCGAGTTTTACCTTCAACGACACAGCCAACTATGCTCCTTAGTTGGGCCTTGTCCACTTGTCGCGGATCATCATAATAAAGGCCGAAACCTTTGGTTGGCGCCAGCGAATAGTTGTTCTTCAGATCGCTACACAGTTCATTTATGACAGTTCCGACATTCTTGTAGTCCCCGATATGCTTCTTGTAGATCAGCAAATATGGTCCGACAACTTTCTCCGAGACGCTCACCGAAGCAAATAAACCATATCGAGAAAGAACCAATAACAATGTTATGAAAACGACAGAAATAACAATTACGGTTACTTTGAAAATTTTCATTTTTGCCTCCTATGTGATTGGTATATCGCTCTGGCTGGCTGGACGCGCCTTGTTTACGATTTTGAATAAACTTGCCAGTGAGCACAAAGTATTGTGGCGGGGCAAGGTAGATGATATTTGCGATGTTTCACATCAATATCACTGAAAGGAGTACTTTGGCCGTTTATCGCTACGGATTGCGGTAAGTGCCAGAGTTCAAAATACACCTTGGCAACCTGACATTCAAGCAACATGCAAGTTGCTCATGGGTGGCTCCCATATCGAGGAAGTCAACTGGGCTAAGTTGCCATGTACTAACTTTTTGAGCTTGCTATCCCATGTCGCCACCTTTGTGTCCAGTGCTAGGCTTTAGCTGCGGCGAAGTGCCTTCCAGTCAAGGTTAAGTGATTTTTATGTGAACGAGCCGAATCTGGCATCGTGATTTCTTCCGTCATCGTTTTCCTGCGCGCTCCCACACCCCGGACATAGTTGGCGCCGCGCCAAGTTCGATGACACCTCTCCATCGGTAGGTGGTCGGCCAAGTGCGAAACGTGCGTACCACACGTGTAAAAATCTCCATGCTCAGAGGCAGATCGGACGGCTTCCAGTGCTCGGTGACATCAAGCTCGACAGCGACGCGGTCACCCTCGCGTGACACATGGTATGAGCCAGCCGTGATGGGTATTCCCGCGATCCGTATCGACCACCGCCCGGAGGCGGAGCCACCAGCGGGAAGGTCAAGCAGGTTCGGGAAGCTGGGCAGAAAATCGACTTCGACTTGACGGGGCTCTTGCCCGGCGCCGATCCGGGTGACGTTTCCCTCTGCGTCCGCGACGATCGACATCTCGTCGACTTCAGCACTCCCCGGCACGGGTAACTCCACGACCCAGGGCCGGCTCATGGGAGGGTTCAGCGTGCCGATGACGGGCCTTGCGACGTAGCGTATGAACCAGACGCGCCGCCCGTGCAAGAGTATGGGCAAAGTTGCCGGATGTAGCGCGCGATCACCGATACGCGCCTCGACCAGAGATCCTGCGCGGCGGACGAGGTCGATGTCGGGCATGTAGACAAGGAAAAGCTGGAGCGGCTTCTCGATGTCGGCACCTACAGGAGCCAGCAACGGAAAACCACGCTTCCCGGGCGCGTCCTCGCGGATGCGGAGCTCGATCTGGTGGCCCCGCGCATCGGTGAATGCCATGTGGAGATCCACGCCGCGCTCGGTGATTTCAAAGCGCGCCGGCTCGATGGTCACTTCTGCAAAGTCGCCGATGCCGGTGCCGACGACGAAGGTGCTCCTGTCGACATGGACACCCGGCTGCCAGTAGACGTCGACTCTCCCGTCCTTTCTATAGCGCAGCACCCTCATACCCTTGCCGTTGACGGCATCATCGAATACTTGCGGCTCGAATCCTTCGAATTCAGGATCGCCTTTGAAGCTGGCGACGAGGAGCCTCTCCATGCGATCGATGCCCACCCGGATTGGCAACATCACCCGGCACAGAGATCGGTCACTTGTCATCATAAGTTCACCTCTCATGCTTCTCTTCCTGAGCGTCATTGGATACCATCCGACAGCGACATGAAGACCTGCGTCCATTCATCCCGGCTCAAGCCCCCATGCTTTGGCCAAGGCGAACGATGATTACACCGGCGGAAGGGTTGATGTACAGAAACTGTCCGAGGTGGCCATTTGCCATAAAGTCGGGACGATCCTCGGCGACCAGCCACCATAGGTGCTGGTAATTCCAGGCGCTGCCGGCGCTCGTATCGATCCGGGAAGATTTCATCACCCAAGCATCAGGAACGATGCGCTGCCCGTTCCACTGGCCCTTGTTCAAATAAAGGCGGCCAAATTTGGCAAAATCCCGCGCGGTGGCAGCCAAACAACATCCGGTTTTTTCCAGTCCGTCCGGTGCATGGTCTATGCTCCAGATACCGTCATACTCCATCCCCAACGGTTGCCAGAGACGCTCCTGCATATATGCGGTGATGCTTTTTCCGTCCAGCGCGTTTAAGCGCGAGCGTCAGCAAATAGGCATCGCCCGACTTGTAAATAAACCGGGTGCCCGGCTGTTCCCGTAATCCGAGGTTCAATATTTCCTGTTCGAGTCGATCCGTGTAATAGAAGCGGACGTGCAACCCTAAAGGAAAATCGTTTTCCGCGTAGTCAATGCCGGAAGTCATTTGCAGAAGGTGCCTCAGCGTGACTGAGGCGAATCCCTTCTCCCTTAGTTCCGGGACAAAATCCGTCACTGGCTGGTCAACCGATTTCAGGTAACCGTCAGCAATGGCGCAACCCACCAAAATAGACAGGAACGATTTCGTCATGGAGAACGACAAGGATGGCGTGGTGCGATCAAAACCTTCAAGGTACTTCTCGAGTACGATCGCATCGTTCTTCACTATCAGAAAGGCGACAGTCCCGGTCGCGGGCAGCAGTTCCGAAAGCGGAACATCATGACGGTTACCAAAGTTGACCCGCAGAGGAGTATTCCCCTCATGCCCGCCTTCACGGAATCGAAATGGCAGCGGTGCGGCTGTCAGGCGGCGCTGGGGAAAGATACGGTAGTCATCGGTGCCGGAAAGGTTGTAAACGACTGTCCGGTAGACCGTCATCGGCCCGGCCGCTACGATCCACCATATCACTACTGCGGCTACCAGGGAAAAAAAGACCGCGCTATATTGTTTTATCCGTCGAGTACCCATCTCTCCTTCCCAGGCAACATTGCCGTGTTAGGCCGGGTACGGAGAGAACTGGTCTGCAACAGCCCACCACCTGCCGTTTTCTTTGACGAAGAAAAACATGTCTCGGCCTCCCATGTTGATTGTCTGTCCGCCCATATCAAAGGACATATCAAAATTGTAGGCAACCACTGCCGAGTTGCCATAGACATGGATTACCGGATCAATTTCTTCCCAGCGGTGAATGTGTGCGGCACTGGCAAAGTTTTTCCAGCCAGCAATGCAGGCGGCACCACCATCGAGACGATTACGGTCGGTAGCCGTAATGGCAACCATGTCTCGATGAAAAAAATGTGCGAGGTCGTCGGGATTGCCTTTTGTCCATGCGTCATTCATTGCACGAACAGTTGCCCAGATTTCCTGCTTTACCGAATCGTCAAATTTGATAGTCATAAAAAAATTCCTTATGTGAAATTATGGTTAGGCAGCCAAGGGGCGACGCGCTTTTGCGCCCGCTGACCGCAGAGTCAGGCTTTGAAGTACTGCTTGAATTCTGCACTTGGTTCACGCTCGGAGAAAATGTAGAGCACTACGCCATTGGGGTCTTGAATAGCGAAACCACGATCACCCCACGGATGATCTTCAAGCGGCATGACCGGTTGCAGGCCAGCGGCAATTAGCCGGTTGTGCTCGGCATCAACATCGGCAACGGAAAAGTTGTACGTGAGGCCAGCGGGATTGCAGAGCGGTTGGCCAGGTTGTGGGGACATGAATTGCAGAGTTGAGGATTCCTTGCCGAACCGGAGGTTCACATACCATCCGCAATCGAATGTGACATTGGCCCCGAAGTATCCGACGTAGAAATCACGGGACTCGACAACCTTGTCCGTAGTTATACAAGCTGATATCGCTTTTGTAAGCATGACATGCCTCCTGTGAAATCTAAAATTTTACGTTGGGGGCGCCGCGTTTTTGCGGCACCCCTCTCGAACGCAGGGTTATGTGGCTAATGCGTTGTCCCCATCCCTTTGTGAGCAACCAATGAGGCGAGACGTCGATCATCCTGATACTTCGTCCTGCTTGGATTTCCATCTGCCCTACAGATTGCGAGTGTGCGCAAGTCAGCAACGACCGACCACAGGGTATTAAAACGCCCCCACCACTTGTACTGACACACGAAGCCGTGCTCTCCGGAAAGGATTTTCTCGCAATAGTCCATATCAACGGCACTGGGTGGAGATTGTAAAGCTCCTAGTATTGAATCGTACCGCGTCAGCGATTGATACCAGTTTCTATCGTCCTCTTTCTCAAAGGGGAGCATCTCTGGATCCCGAAAGTTATTCGTGGCAATGATGTAAGAATTGCCTGGTTCCGGGTATCTCACAGCGATCTTCTCGGGACCAGCCTCTACGACCGCCATATTGCCGGATTGATCTGCTAAAACGAAGTTCTGCGACGTCGAGAATTTCATACTACTCAGCACATTGACGCCATCGCTGACGGAGCCGCATTTCTCAAGAATACACCGCACCGCCAGAATGAAATTGATTCCAGGTTCCGAAACTTTGCCTCCAACAAAGGTGGCACCTATAGCCAAGCCTTTCTCGTTAATGCCATCCTCACGGCCAATAAAGACATCCGACTGGCCTATGAATGCGTTGTAACCCTTTGGCACAATCAGGCTGCTTTCAATATGGCGCTTGAGTGCTTTGAGGTAGTCATGGTTTCTCGCAAAGTAGGTTGTCATTCCACTCTTGACTGCAAAGCAACTACACTTAGGCGCACTATTGGTCACGCCGATGCTTAAAATGAAACCCACCACTTGATCATAGGATGCCTTGCATCCATCAGCAAAACCCCGAATCTCTTCCAGAATTTCGGGGAAGGCCGATTTGACTGCGCGCTGGGATTCAGCAATTACCTTTGCATCGGTTTTTATGCGGGGCAGCTGCGTAATACGAAAACCCCGCTCGTATAGTAGGGCACCATAGTATTGGCCCATTTCATAGTGCGTTCCCTCAAGATTTGGCTGATGCATAGGTTATACCTCCGTATACGTGACGCTTTAGCAAGAAGCGGATCATGCCGCCCAACATCCGCTGGAATAAATTGTTGGGCATCGAACCTCATTCACTTGGCCGTCGGATCGGCCTGGATGATCCCGAAACGAAGACCGCCGGGCTCCGCACAGGTGGCATACCAGCCGATGCCGGGAATCGGCATCTTGGGTTCGATCACACGCCCGCCGCTGGCCTGCACCTTCGCGATGGCCTCATCGAGATTGGCGACCGGCACGGTAAGCTGAGTCACAGGCGTACCGCCCGCGATTGGCGCGTCTTTCAACGCTCCGATTCCCCCATCAATTCCCGGTTCACCCGCAGGCCCCGCCTGTATCCGGTAATACTCGTAGGGCATCGGGAAGCGCTCGAACTGCCAGCCGAAGACCGCTTCGAAGAACTTTCGTGCTTGACCGACATCGTGTACTGTAAGATCGAAGTAAGCAGGTTTCATATTTGCGCCCTCCATAGTTACACTACAAGACCAGCATTTCCTGCTACAACAAATTTGAAGATGCCGGAGTAATAAGCTGAATTACAGCACCCGTTGGGTCAGCGACCATACACGCTCGGCCAACGCCGGGAACATCATGTGGTGGTTCAATGATGGTGCCACCGAGTTCGCTGACGTGAGCGGCGCAAGCATCAACATCGGCGACAGCAATGAACGCTTGCCACCAAGATGGACGAGACCGTGAATAGTCGGTTGTGGGATTCATCATTCCCCCTACATCAGTGCCCCCGCAACTGAAAATTGTGTAAGGGCCGAAGGGGCCGGCATCTATTTCGCGACGGTTCCAACCGAGCAACCCACAGTAGAAGTCTCCACAGTTCTTTTGATCCGTAGTTACGAGTTGGTTCCAGAAGAATTTTCCATGTTCAGTCATATCAGGAACATTGCATCCAGATCGCTTAAAAACTTTTTTGTATCAAAAGTGGTCTGATTGACCATCACAACAGTAGCAACCCCTTTGGCCGGATATATTCTCATCTCACTGTGAAATCCGGCACCGCCCCCCTCTTTGAAGAAATACCTGATCCCTGCCAGATCGCCAATATGCCAGCCTAGCGTCATTTCGATATTTTTATTAGAGTTATTTTGTGTCTGCTGAAATAATAAATCTCTAGTCGTGTCGGATATCAGCACGGAATGTTCGCCTAGCAGGTCTTGCAGAATTCGACTGAAGGCCGATGCGGAACCAATCGCACCGCCAAAGGATGGGCCATCGAGGTAGACATCATTGATGCACAGCCAGTCGCCTTCGTACTCCCCCAACACATCGTTATTCAGCAGAAAACCTTTGACTAAATTCATCAAGGAGTATTTTTTCAGGTAGCCGTGCGCGTGATTTTCTGGGCGAACAATGGTAAAACTCAACTCCTCGGGTTTTATCATCAAGGGGGTGAGGATGTACTGGTTGACGTATTCTGGATATATTTGCTTCGCTACTTTCTCAATAATCTTTCCTAATAGCCAGTAAGCAATGTTGGAATATAAATACTTCTCGCCAGGGCGAAATTTCTGGTTCGGATTCTTTGCAAGAATTTTTTTCAGCGCCGCATTCTCATCGAAACTCACATGCTTCTCCGGTGTATGAACCCACCTTAGAGGCAATGGGTTTGAAATCCCAGATGTGTGGTTGAGCAGCTGTTTGATCGTGATGCTTGGGTCGTATGGATGATAGACATAGCTGCTCGCCCTATCATCAAGCCGAATCTTGTCAGCTTCAACCAATTGCAGTATCGCGATGGCAGTGAGCGGCTTGGTCATGGAAAAAGCCGCCATCGTGGTATTCCGATCTACCGGGACATGGTGCTTGATATCAGCCAAACCACCAGAGTATTCGTAAACCATACTTTGGGCATTTACCACGATGTACTGAATGCCGGGATTTTCCGGCTGAAGGTGTTTTTCAATTTGAGCAGATACGACCTTTTGGTTATTCAGCGATACTATTTTTTGGGCATACGCTGCATTTCCCTGAAGCAAAAACAGGGAGATCGATAATGCGTTTTTGAAATCACTCGTGACCATTGGGCAATTCACGCGTTGCATTGAGCTAAGGTTTGCGCGCCAGAAAGAAAGCAATAACCACTCCTTCAACCAGCGAGCCCGACAGCAGAATAATCAGCTCAAGAACATTCAGCAGGAGCGGCTCGCCCAGCAAGGTGTTGTAGATAAACCACTCCTGAAACAACCAGTACATAGCCCAAATCGTTAGCCCCCAGAACAGCCCTTTTTTCAGCCAGGTTTGACCAGGTAACGATGGCATGAGTACGCTGAAAAGCCAGGCATGAATGATGCTCAATATGACAAGACCCGCAACCGAGACCGGGATGTTACGTTTCGGGGTAATCTCTATAAAAAGGTGGCTTTGCCATGCCGGGTTGTAAAGTATCGACTGGATCGGCGGGCTGGAAAATAATGCACCCAATACTCCGTTGCCGATGAAGCCGCCAACGAGGCCTCCAAGCAGGATTTTCAGTGCGCTATTCTTCGTCATTTTTTCCTCCTGTAGTTAGTCACGGTTTAACTAATGGCAGTCAAAAATGCAGCTTTTTGGCTGTCCACTGGATCGAAGGGTTCGGCGTTTTCGAGGTGTCAAAAACTTGAATCTCCTGCTTTGTTTCGAGTAGTGCTGTTCGAGACGCTCTATTGGCGCATCATCATAATCATAGCCATGATCGCGACCATAACCAACATCATTATGATGACCATCAGAGGGTTCTTGATCATGTGTCTAAGCATGCCGCATTTTTGGCACTTCCCGGAGTTCGGTTGATGAACGTCAGGATACATGGGGCAAAAATAGAGTTTCTTGGTGTTTGGACTTTGATTCATTCGATGTTCCTCCCCGAATTGATACTTCGTTGTTTGAAATCGCTAGCGCTGCCCACTCGAAAGGATGGCGGCCTTTTTCTCCTCGTACTCTTGCTTCTGTATCTCGCCCTTTGCGAACCGCTCGTTCAGTATCTGCAGCGCGGAATACGTCGGATCACCCCATGAGCGGCCCGGCCTAGACGCTTGATCCATCATCTGACACGGCCCCCAATGACGATGTCCGCCGCCCGATCTGTGACCGAGAAAGAAAATGGCGACACAGATGATGATCATGAACAACATGAACAGCGGGAATATCCACCAGAATTCCCAGCCGCCGTGCCACATGTGCCAATGACCCGGCCAATCCCAGGGGGGCTGCTGCGGTTCAGCCGGCTGCGGCGTCTGCTGCGCAAATGCCAGCAATGGGTGAAACAGAGCGAAGAGGGTAAAAGTCAGGTATGCCGAGCATTTCGTTTTCATGATGATGTCCTTTCTCGATAGTTGATCATTGCCGTCCTGCGTCTATGGGTAGCGCAACACCGGCCCCACGCGGCATCACTACGCCGCACGTAAACAAAATATTAACGAAATCGCCAAGCTTGTTAAGCAGCCACTCGCTGATCCTCATTGATACGCCCATCCAGAATGCTGACCACCCGCTTTGCATGTTTGACTATCTTGGGGTCATGCGTGGCGAAGAGGAGGGTGACGTGTTGTTCTTGATTCAAGCGCTGCATGAGGCCAAGAATTTCTTCGCCGGTCTTCGAGTCCAGATTGGCAGTGGGCTCATCGGATAGCACAATGCTCGGGTTGGTGACCAGTGCCCTTGCTATGGCTACGCGCTGGCGCTGGCCGCCGCTCAGCTCCTCGGTTTTGTGTTCGGCGCGGTCGGACAACCCAACACGCTCCAGCATCGCGTAGACCCTGTCATGACGTTCCTGCTTGGGAATCTTTTGCAACACCAGCGGCAGTTCGACGTTGCCGAAAACACTCAGCACGGGGATGAGATTGAAGGACTGAAAAATGAAGCCGATCCGGTCGCGGCGGATTTTCGCGAGTGCGTGATCGCTCAGTTGGTTTACGGGCTGATCATCTATCCATACTTCGCCAGAGCTGGGCTGATCGAGTGCCCCCATCAATTGCAGCAGGGTCGATTTGCCGCTGCCTGAGGGTCCGACCAGCGCGACGAATTCACCCTGTTCGATTTCGAGCGAGGCATCGCGCAGCGCATGCACGGTGGTCTTGCCGAGCTTGTAGGTTTTGCTCACTGATTTTAGTCTGATGCTCATGTCTTAACCTCCATTAAAAGTTGGCGCCCAGCCAGAGTTCCAGCGCGTTGGACACAGTGTTGTTACCAAATTCGGTATCGCGTGTACCTTGATTGCGCAGCAGCACGATCCGCAGTTCGAAATAATCGGTGATTGCGTAGTTTCCCTGCGCACGCAGCAAATGCGAGCGGTCTCTTGCCACGAGCGCGCTTACATCCAGGGTGTAGCGCTCGCGCCACTCATCCTGGTAACGCATCAGCAGATAATCGCGGTTCATCCAGGTCACCTTGTAATCACGCGCAATCCCGGTAGCCAAGCTTCCTGGGGGCTGCAAGTCGGCAGCCTGAAAATAGTTCAGGCGTTCCGCTTTGGAATAGCCTTGGTCGTTGCGGTAATATTCGACGCCGATACTGCGCTTGCCGCCAAGGTTGAGCGTGGATCCCGCGACGGTTTGCCAGTAAACATTGTTTTTTACGGTGCTTGCGCCGGAGGTGTCGTAATAGTTGCGGTAGTTGTCGGCGAAGTGTGCCGCTTCCATGTAAACGGTGACCCCCGGATACACGTCCGCTGAGAAAGAGCCGCCCAGCATCCGTTCGTAAGCACGTCCGTCACGGTACCGTGCGCCATCGAAGTAATAGAGCGCGTAGTCGCTTTTTGCGGCGGCATGGCTCAACTTGATACCCATGCGATTCTGGTCGCTGGCGTAGTTGCGGTCATAGTTGCGCGTGGCGATCACGTCCAGCGCTTGAGCGCCGCGGGTGCGATTCACCCACAGCATCGGTTGGCCCTCGGTTTCGCGGCTCGGGTTGGTGGGGTCGCGCGGCGGCACCACCACATTGACCGGGTTGAACCCTTGCGCGTGCCCCCACACAATGCGGCGCTTGCCCAGGTTGGCGAACCAGCCTTCGCCTTTCCAGTCCACGAATAACTCGTCTACACGCCCCCCTTGGTTCGACATGCCGTACTGATCGATGTAGCTTGCGTTGGAGGCGAATCCCTTAAATAGCCAACGCCATTTCTGTGCCTCATCAAGGTGCTGGCTCAGGGTCAGCCGTGTTTCAAAAATCTGGCGCTGCCTGTCCAGCTGCATGACGCGATTTCCGGGGTTGATACGCGAGTCCTGGTTCAGGTCGTTATAGACACTCTTGAGAAACACCGAGCCTTCCATCTTGATGCGTGCGGCGCGCTGCGGCTCATCCGGCGTTGGTTTGTTGTCTTTGGTGCCGAGCACTGAGAATGGATCATCGCCCCCAAACGGGTCTGGTGCATCAGGCACGGGTTCCGCCCGGACGTTCGCCGCGAGCAGCGCGGTAAGTACGCCCATTGTCATCACGATATGAGTAGAAGTTTTCACTTGTCTGCTCACTCAGCGCTTCATCAGCGAGCTTTCGCGGAAAGTTTCCGGCGGAAAACCCGGCCCGGGTGTTTGCTTGAGGTAGCGGATCACGGTCTTCTTGTCGCGCTCCAGTACGCTGCTCATGACAAAGGTGTCCGGCCCGCTCACCTTCGGCGACGATGCCTTCATGTCCAGGCGTTTCAGCAGCTGTTGTGAAAATGTATAGTAATCACGCCGCAGCGGGAAGAAGTCGGACTTGCGCACCCAGTAGATAATTTTGGCATACGGAGTGCTCTCGTCTTTCGCCAGCAATTCGAGCTTGTAGGTTTCCACATCGCCCAGCTTTTCCGTGCCGATCAGCGTCGGCACATATTCAATGCTCAAGCGTGGAGACAGCAGATCGGTGTTGGAAAAATCGCTATTGGAGAGGCTGTTGGATTCCGATATGCGCACCGCACGGTTGATGTTCGGCAGGAACAGCCAGTAATTCCTGCGCCCCGCCTGCAACATTTTTTCGCCCTCGTTGCGCGGCGGATAGGTCGTTTCCGCCAGCACATGGTCGGTGTCCTGATATTTCAGGTTCATGCGGTAAGTCTTGCGCAGTTCGTTCTCGCGATAGACCAGCAGTTCCAGCTCGGTCGTGCTGTTCTTGAGGTTGAGGTCCCACTTGTCGTCCGCACGGTCTAGTATTTGTAAGGCGTTGGGCTCGGCATAGCTGCTGAGTGGCGCCAGAATCAGGAGAGCACCGGCAAGCAGCATGGCTCCAAATTTTTCAAGTCGTATGGTCTTCATGTCAGGCCTCCGTCAATGCTTCGATGGGATTCAGATTCGCCGAGGTCGCTGCGGGCCACCATGCACCCAGCACGCTCACCAGTATCGGCATGGCCACGCCCAGCATGCTGGTAAACGTATCCATTTGCGGGATGATGACCAGAATTTGGTGAGTGCCCGGTGGCGGCGGCAGATGAATGCCGCCGTGGGTGGCGATGAACTGCGTCAACGCGCTGGCAAGCAGCAGGCCGGCCAATGCGCCGATAACGCCGATGATGAACCCCTCGGTCAGGAACAGGCGCCGCACCTGGTTTTTTTCCATTCCCAGCGCGCGCAGCGTGCCAATTTCTTTTTTCCGCTCCAGCACTGCCATCGCCATCACGTTGCCGATGCCGCCGCCGACCAGGATAAACAGCACGATGCCGACGACGATGGAAATGAACTTGAACGATGGGATCGCCCGAGGATAGACCGGAATCAGCACCTGATAGCCGCGCAGCGAAAACAACACCTGTTCGTTGCGCAGTTCAGCCTCGACCCGTTGCATCAAGGCGGGAATGCCGTCGAAATCTTCTGCGCCCACCACCACCTGCGACACGCGGTCATGCACCCTGAGCAACTTCTGCGCATCGTCCAGCGGCATTTCCAGATATATCGTGGAGGGGAAATGCCGTCCGTTCTTGGTGCCCACCAGCGTGGCATAGGTCAGGTTGAGGCCGCCATGCAAAGTCTGCACCACGATCGTGACCGGATCGCCGATCTTGATGCCCAGCATGTCCGCCAGGTCAGCGCCCAGGATGACTCCACCGCTCGTATCGCCGAGTTGTTTTCCGGCGACGATCAGGTCCTGCTGCTGGCTCAGGGTTTGCCGCTGCCGCGCAACGTCCACAGCCCTGCCGTCGAAGAAGGTGCTCTTGACGCCACTGCTCACCATGCCGGAAAAATTCAGTTTTCCGTAGGCCGCACGCACACCCGGCATTTTTGAGATTCTCTCCACCAGCGCGGCGCTGTTTTCCAGCGTCACCTTCAACGGTTCGGATTTGCCCATCTCCTGATAATCCCTATGCTCGACCTGGAATGCGCCGGTATTGGAATTGATTTCAAATTTGGCCCAATCGCGTTGCATGCCGTTGATGAAGTTTCCCGAACCGATAATCACCAGCACGCCGAACACGATGGAAAATTCGGTCAGCATCGTCCGGCGCAGGTTACGCCACAGGTTTTTGTAAGCCAGGCTAAAGAGCATCATGTCTTCCCCCATTCAGCGGTAATTCAACGATTCGATGACGCTTATCCGGGTTGCGGCGTGTATCGGTGCGACGGCCGCGATGAGGATGCAGATGATGGGCGCCGCCACCGACACTGCCAGGCTGGTGGCGTTCAGTATCGGATGCACCACCTGGTTGACGATGCCGCCCAGCGGAATGCCGAAGTACCGCCCGAGCAACACCAGCGCGACACCGAAGGCCAATCCAACCAGCGCCCCGCCGAAGCCGACGATGGCGGACTCGGTATAGAGCAAGCGGTACACGTCACGTTTATTCATGCCGATAGCGCGCAGCGTGCCGATTTCCCGGATGCGCTCGAAGAACGTCATCAGCAAGGCATTGCTTGTCACCACGCCGACCATCAGGATCAGGATGATGGAGATCAGCCTGCTGACACCCTCGAACATTCCGACCATGCGGCTGTAGATTTCGTTGTCGTACCAGGGAACCACCCGCCATGGCATGCCACGCGATTCGAAATAACGGTTGAGTTCCGCTTCGACGGTGGGAACATTTTTCGTGTCGTCTATGCGCACCACCAGTTGCGTCGCGCCGTCGCCAAGATCAAGAAGGTTGTCCTTCATCATCTTGCCCAAAGTGGTGAACACCAGGCTTTGCTCCAGCACCTCATCCGGCGGGAAGGTCACCACGCCACGGACATGCACCAGTGCGTTGCTGTTTTCGCCATGCACGGTTTTCGATAACAGCACCAATTCATCGCCGATGTTTAATTTAAAGTTCTTCGCTAGCGCACGGCCAATCAGCACGCCGTCCGGATCGCTCTCGGACAATAATTGGCCAGTAACCAAATTCTTGCCGTAGTCGGACAGAACCGTGGGCAGCGTGGCAAGGTCGGAGGCGAATGCAAAGAACGTGGTGCTCTTGTCGTTATTGCCCATCAGCCCGCCCGTCATCACACGCGGCATGACTGAGCGCACATGCGGGTTCTTCATGACTTCTGTTTTTAGTTCGCGATAATCGCGGATCAGGATCTTTTCCTGTTCGGCAAGGAAATATTTCTTGTAATCGCGGTGCTGGACTCGCACATGACCGTCGATCTGGTTGACCAGCGCATCCGACATGCTCACGGAAATGCCCGCGGTGATGCCATTAACGAACACCACCATGCTCACGCCCACCCCGATTGCCGCGAGTGTGGAGAGGGTGCGCCGCCGGTTGCGCCGCAGGTTATTCCAGGCAATATCCAGAAAAAGCATGATCAGCTCCTTATTCGAGCGTTATCTCCAAGACGCCGGTATCCGCAGAAAATGGAAATTGCAATTTTTCAAAGCTGGGGAATCCGGAAAACAAACCGAGGTGGAAATTATTGGAAAAACCGAACGACTCGGCAGGGAACCTGAAAACGTTATGATCCAGTTTTCCATTGCCGTTTTCATCGTGAAATACGGAAACGGCATACTTACCATAAGCCAGATTTGGAAAGTTGATGGTGGCGCTGCCATCGTGAATTTCTGCTTGTTCGCGCCGATAAGCCTTGTCTGGTTTCAGCACATCGTCCCCCTCACGGAAGAGATTCGCCACCGCATGACCGCGTTCATGGGAGAAACCGTGCACCTGGATAGAAAGCGTTCCGGATGAATCGGCAGCAAGGGCAGTTCCGGAAAAAATCAAGGATACAAGCGTGACAGCTCTTGTTCCCTTAATAAAATTGATAATAGTCTTGTTTTGAACCTCGTGCCAGAAATTAGCTATACCCATGAATATCTACTCTATTGATTGACCTATCTGAATACGAGTCCTAATATGAACATATGTTCATTACTAATGGTAAAGGCCGAAAAGCGGAGATGCCAGAACAGTGATAGCTATTTTGTTTTCTACGGAACAAAAATGCGTATTTTGTTCAAAATTGCGAATCGCGAGGCACAGCTATGCAAAATAAAACAGAGGGCAGGCGCACTCAAAAAACACGCAAGGCGCTTAATAATGCATTGTTTTCTCTGATGGTTGAGAAAAACTATGAGTCTATTGCCGTGCAGGAAATTTTAGATCGTGCAGACATAGGACGATCAACTTTTTATTCACACTTTCGTGATAAAGATGCGCTTCTTGTTGATGGCCTTCAAGGTCTTCGAGAACTCTTGCACAGCGCACAAAAATCGGCATCTCGAAATTCCATGGATAGTTATGAAAAAGTAATTGGGTTTAGTTTGGCGATGTTTGAACATGCCCACGACCATAAGGATATATATCTTTCGCTCGTCGGGGGGTATGGCTGGACTATCGTGCGTCAACATATTGAAGAAATGATTGTGCAGCTAATGAAGAAAGAAGCACGACCCCTTTATAAAAATTCAGCCGATTCTGAAATCCCATTCGATCTCTTTATTGACTTTTTGGGGGCTACGTTTATCGCAGTCATGACCTGGTGGTCTCATTATAAAAAACCTATTAGCCCAAAAGAGATTAATACACTTTTCCGCTCATTAGTTATTCCCACTCTTAGTGATAATTTGAGGCGTTAATCAGGAATGAAGTGCTGGTGATGCAACGATACCCGGCAGCATGCATTTCAGCGAGGGGGCTAAATGGCCTATTTTTTATCGATGTAATAGTGCGTCGAATTGTTGCGTCAAACAAAACCTGGCCGGTATTACACCGGCCAGGGATATGTTTGATTGTTAACAAATGCAGTTTTCAATGGCGATAGCCTTGATCTGCTCCTGGTAGTAAATGAATTGTCGTCCATCGCGCACATGTGCTGTAGCCCACAGCTTCAATGCAAACGCACAAGTGGTTGTGACACCATCCAGCATGTCGATACCGGTCGGCGCGTTGGTGGCATCAACTACCTTATTGATTGCGGAAGGTAAACCAGTGTTCGAGCTGCCGCTGTCGAGCACATGTACTGCCGGATTGACGCCTTTGGTGTATTGCAAGCCCCAGGCGTGCAGCCGGCCGTTTTCCTGTGACACGCTGATATTCAGGTTCAGTGGTGGCACGGATGAGCCGGGAATGACGCCGCACTCGTTGAGCACCGCCGGGATGTCGATGTTGACCACTGGCGGTTTGTTATCGAGCGTGATGACAAGGTCACAACGATCCAGCATCGGCGGCAACACGGCGGGTGGTACCACGGTGCCGTCGCGATAATCCACGCCCATTGCGGACGTGAGTTTGTTGCCGTTTTCGTCGAACACTTCCAGCCGCAATACATATTTGCCAGTGTCCACTTCCGCGAGCAGTGTATTCCAGGTGCCAATCCAGTCCGGGTTATACCAATAGTAGTCACTGAAATTACGTACTGCATAGAGTGCCTGCACGCCATTGACGGTCTGTGGGCCGAGCACATGGCTATCACTGAGCAGTGTACCCTTGTTGACGCGAGTATCCGACAGCGCCGCAGTTATAGGAACGAAATTACTGCTGCCATGCGCTGCATATGACAAACGATAATAGCGAGCCGGTGCGCCGGTGCTTAGCGCATCACCAAACTGACCGTACACTAGCAAGGTACTACCGTAAGCGACATTGCTGGGTGGTCCAGGTTGCCGGTACAAACCGCTGCCTTGATTGATGAGATAGACTTCATCGTCACCGATGCGGGTGAAGAATACCGGCGAACCTGCCGGGCGTGGATCGCAGTCCGGTGTGCCACATATGATTTCCTCATTATCAAGGAACAGATCAATGTGGGCGTTGCTGATATTCCAGCGCGTACTGGTGTAGGGGTCAAGATAGATGACATGTGCGACGCCATTGATCACTTGCGTGACGCGAATAATGATGTCGGGGCGAGCATCGAAACGTAAACGGCCACGGCGAAAATGGAACGGCCACCATTTAAAGCAACAACGGAAATAGCCGTGGCAGTCAGTGGTGGTTTCGCAAACGAGTTGTGTACTGTAAAAACAGTGCGGAAACAGCAGCCACGGCGCCAATTTAGATGTGATCGTCAGACGATCGAGGCGGCTTGCCAGTGAGGGTTGTAGTGCCGCGATTTCACCCACACGGCCCATGCTGAGACTGGCAGCAGGCGGGGCAGGCTGCGGATCGAAACCAACGGCCTCGCCCGCATGCATCAAGCTCATCGCCCGCGCGCGCGGTGGCAAGGGTTGTGGATTAAGACTCACGCTGCCGCCGAAATTGAGTTCCGGCGCAGGGTCCGGGCCGGGGATGGGGCGGGGTGGAATGGGAGATTGCCTGATTAACTCCGGCAGTCGGATGACCGGCCGATCAATCAGTTTATCCCACCCGTTGCGGATCCAGGGCCAGAGACAGGATTCGCGGTCGACATCGAAGATTTCAACTTTAACAAATGGAACCGGACAAATATCCGTGTGGCCGTCGTGATGCGAAATCTTGCGCACATGACCCGAGATGCAAATGCGCTGCGGCCACCAGGGCCACCAGATATCGCGTCTGATGTTGAGGTCTGGCCGAATGAGAAATACACCGCCGTCCTGCTGCCAGTCCTTGGCGGCAAATTTTTTGATATAGCCCGATGAAGCGCGCACTTGCGCCGGATTGCCCTTTGGTGCAATCACCAGCTCGACGTCTGCCGGTTGTGCCAGTCGTGGCGCTATGTTAAATGCACCACTTTTGTCTACGGCAGCGCTGCCGAGAAATTCTCCAACGCGGTTGTAGACATAGGCGGTCAGTTCAAGTTCAGCGGTTTCGGAATCCGCCTCTGCAAGTTTGACTTGCCCTTCGATACGGAGTTCGCCTTTTACATAGCGTCCGCCGCTTTCACTTTCCGAGTAATGTGTGACCATGACAACACCCTCCGTGGTAGATGACATATGAATCGGCTGCCGAGTAGCCGAGGTCCGGTACTCTAAAGTTTGCGGTTAAATTGCGAAATCACTCATTGGTACCGCATACCAAGGTATACGTTGATAAATAATGGAAATGGATGAGTGAAGAGCAGCTATTTACTTGAAGATCACGGAAAAATTTGCCACTGTTTGATTTGACCGTAGCACGCCGCTGAATAAGCTATAAAAAATAGCTTATTCATAATGATATTCCTTCCGGCTATTTTTTATTGCAGTAGATTAGCCGCTGAGTTCGCTCGCAGTTCGTAGAGTGAATGGTCAGGGCTGTTCTTATATAGTCGGCTCAGTAAGCATAGCACCGGAGTTTCTTTTCACAAGTGAGCTTAAGGAACCTCTGATTAATCTCTGCGGGTGTAATTCCCCGCAGCTTACTGCGAAAGATTTGTAGGGATGATTCATGAATCGCCCCTACGCCGCAAGCCCCGCCTGGCGGCGTTATCGCGGCGAAGCTGTTCCTACGATTTAATACCCCGGCCGCTTGTGCGATGAGACATGCAAAAAAGTAGATCTTGAGCATCTATGCGAGCGCGCGGTGGTGTGGTCAGTTGACTCCCTTGCGACCAATCAGGCTTTGCACGCTCTGAATCAGATCAGCTGGCAACACGATGGTAGTATTGCCCTGTTTGGTGGCGACTTCTTTCAGTGCGGCAATATATTTTTCGCCTAACAAAAAGTAAGCGGGTACTGTGTTGTCGGCAATGGCGGCGGTGACCATGCCGATGGCTGTGGCAGAGCTTTTGGCCAGGGCGATCTGTGCTTCGGCTTCGCGTTTGGCAGCTTCAAGTTTTCCCTCGGCATTGAGTATCGCGGCGGTCTTTTCACCTTCGGCGCGAGTGACGGCGGCTTTGCGTTCTCTTTCTGCGGCGGCCTGTTGTTCCATCGACTGTTGCATGGTGAGGGAAGGTTTGATGTCCTGGATTTCAACGGATTTGAGAGTCAGGCCCCAATCGGCGACATCGTCAGCGATGGATGACTTGAGTTCAGCCTTGATCTTGTCGCGAGAAGAAAGCGCTTCGTCCAGCATCATGCTGCCGATGATGGAGCGAAGAGAGGTTTGTACCATGTTGGTGACGGCCTGATTGTAATCAGACACACCATACACAGCATTCTGCGTGTCCGTGACTTTGACGAAGGCGATGGCATTGGTCATCAAGACGGCGTTGTCTTTGGTGATGACCTCTTGTTCAGGTACATCGAGAATGATGTCTTTGGTGGTGACACGGTAGGCGACGCGATCGATGTAGGGAATCAGGATGTGTAGCCCAGGGGTGAGTGTAGAGTGATATTTGCCCAGCCGTTCGACCACCCATTCACTGCCTTGCGGAACGATGCGAATGCCAGTACCAATGGTAACAGCGACGAAAATGACAAAAATGATGGCCAAAAAAGTAAGTTCCATGGCTATTTTGCTCCGTTATTGTGATCAATCTTGGATACTTTGAGATACTGTCCAACCACATCGACAATCTTCGCTTTTTCATTGGCGGGGATTGTTTCGTCGGCGATGACAGGCCATTTATCCGAGCCAAGTATCGGACGCTGGAACATGATTTCGCCTTTCTTCATTTCAGATACTTCTTTGATGACTAAACCAGTTTCGCCAAGAAAGGCCTCTTTGGATAGACCGGCTTTGGTGCGGTCCGGATTTTTGAAGAACCGAAACCAGGCGTAGGTGAAGCCGATCGAGATAATGGCCCATAGGACTAATTGTGTCGTGAAGCTAAGATCAAAGGCCAGCATCAGCAGGCCGACGATGATCGCGCCCGCGCCGAACCAGATCAGGAAAAATGTAGGGACCACCAGTTCCAACATGGCAATCACAAGTCCCGCGACAATCCAGTACCACCACTCTAATTCCATTGAGGTTTCTCCCTCGAATTACATGGCCGTGTTAGCGGCCGAATCGGCGCGGATGTGATAGTCAGCACAGGTTAGTCGAGATAATTGACGATATCATCCAGCCGCCGGCGCGGAGTGGGTTCGGGTAATTCGGCGGGATAACCAAGACTGAGGAGTGCTACCGGCACGAGATTATTAGATATATCGAGCGCTTTTCGGACACGGCTTTCGTCGAAATATCCAATCCAGGTCGATCCCATGCCCGCAGCGACAATCGCGAGCTGGGCATAGGCGGCGGCAATGGTGGCGTCTTTGGTGGCATAAAGCGTACGGCCGCGATCACCATACTTTTCGGCTGAACGTTGTGGATCGGCACAAAAAACCAGGCACACAGGCGCTTCGGCGATGAAGCTTTGATTGTCGGCGGCGGCGGAAAGCGCTTGGCGTTTGCTGGCATCGCTGACAACTAAAATCCGGTAAGCCTGGAGATCGCCCGCAGAGGGTGCGGCGCAAGCGGTTTCCAGGATAGCGTGGAGTTTTTCGCGCTCGACCGGGAGATCGCTGCGATAGCGGCGGACTGAGTGACGGTGACGGACGGTTTCGAAAAAATCCCACATGATTGTCTCCTTGCTTTGCTGAGTGTCTTCCTTCTAAAAATCTCAATTTCACCACAGAGACACAGAGAAAAGTCAGGTGGTTGTTTTATTTTTGGGGCTCAACTCTGGGATGAGCGCCATCGGATCGCCAACCTATTGATTCCGTTTTCTCTTTTTCTCTGTGTCTCTGTGGCTAGGAACTTAGGTTCAAACGTTATTGAGCGCCTTCAACGCTGGGCTATCCGGATAGTTTAGCTTTAACACATCCAGTGCGTCATTGGCCAGATCATTGAGCTGGAGCTGGCGATAGGCCTGCACCATGATGCTCAGGGCTTGCGGGATGGCGGGTGTTTGGGGATAGGTTTCCAGGAGGTATTTGCCGCGATTGGCAGCGGCGAGATAGGCCTGACGGCGCAGGTAATAGTCAGCGACGTGTAGTTCATACTGCGCTAGGTGATTACGCAGGTGAATCATGCGTTGGCGCGCATCGTCGGCGTAACGGCTATTGGGGAATTGTTGGATCAAGTCGGCAAAATTGCGGAAGGCTTCACGGGCGGGTTTCGGGTCGCGGGTGGTCGGATCGAGGCCCAGGAAAAGATCGAAGCTGCTCAAGCCCCGGTCAAAATTGGCCAGGCCCTTGAGGTAATAGGCGTACTCGACGTTCTTGTGGCGCGGATAGAGTTTGATGAAGCGGTCGGCGGCGGCAATGGCAGATTCAGGTTCATCGAACTTGTAATAGGCATAGCCGATTTCGAGCTGCGCCTGTTCGGTATACGGGCCAAAGGGATGGCGCACCTCCAGGTCTTCAAAGTGCTTGACGGCGGTTTGGTAATCGCTCGATTTCATGGCTTTTTGCGCCTCTTCGTAGTAGCGCTGGGCGGTCCAGGTGCTGGGATCGTCCTTGGTGGTGGCGCAACCGGCAAGGAGGAGGGTGGTCAGGGTGAATAAGCTAATGATTTTCCGCAACGACATGACGCAATTCTGGGCTGGCTTCTGTGGGGTTAGTGGCTGCCTAGACTATCACAAGCCGAAGGGGCTGTCTTTGCACACAATTTATCTCAACTTCATGCTTGCCGCCCCACTGAGGGTCAGCCACCCGAGGCGAAGAGCAGGGCCCACGGCGTAAGCCGGGGATGCGACCGCCGGTGGGCGGCTTGGGATTCGACGGCCACTGCTCAGCGCGGTTATCTGGATTTAATGTCTTTTTGTACATCGCGTAACGGCCGTATCCACGCATCCTGGGTGCCGAGTTGGTTGAGGATATCGCGGCGGGCGGCACGGGCATCGGCGAGGTTGGCATAAAGACCATAGAGTACCGAGTACCATTCGCCCTTGGCCTGGTGTTTGCGGTAGTAGGCGACGTCCTGGCCGATGTCATGCTGATTGACAAAGTTGCGTACCCAGCGTGCTTGTGAGGTGCCAGCGATTTGCAGGGTGTAGAAGTCACCACGTTGCCGGAGTAACCACGCTTCGTCACGCAGGCCTTTAAGATAGAGTTCTGTCTGTTTGGGATCTTCAGCGCTGGGGGAAGGTTCGCCTGTGGACGCGAAGGGTGCAGGCTGCGGCTGGGCAACGACGGGTTCAGCGCCCGTGGGTAATTCGGCGGTCATCGATTCACGGGCCGGGCTTGCCTCTTCATCAATCGGCTCCGCAACGGCGATCGCTGGTTTTGTTGCCGTTACCGGTTCGGGTGTTGCTGGCGTCGCCGTTGGGGTGGCCGGTGCATGGTTGAGCTGAACCAGCAGTTTCATGGCTTCGGTAGCGACCTGGGTATCCGCGTAATGCTCGGCGACGTAGCGGGCGCGGGTGCGGGCAGAATCCTTGTTGCCTTTTTCCAGGGCTTGTTGCGCCAACTGCAATTCATGATTGGCCAGACGGTCGCGCAATAAATTCAGCCGCGCGTGGGCATCGCGCGCGTAATTGCTGTCTGGATAATGTTGGATCAAGGCAAGAAAACTATCATAAGCGGCGCGGGCTTGATTGGCGATGTTTGGGTCATCCAATTTGACCGGATCATTAAGCGCATTAATGCCACGTTCAAAATCGGCGAGGCCGCGCAAATAATAGGCATAGGCGTCATCTTTGTCATCGGGATAAAGCGTTAAATATTTATCGGCGGCGGCAATCGTGGCGTCGTAGCGAAGATTTTTGTAATGGGCGTAGGCAATTTGTAAATAGGATTCGCGGGTATGCGAGTCCAGCGGATAACGTACGGTGAGTTCCTGCAGATAATCTGCGGCGGTACCGTAATTGTTAAGTTGCATTGCGGCGTGGGCTTCTTCCCGATACCGATCGGCGGACCAGGATTGACGCTGATCGCGGGGGTTCATCGAACTACAGCCGCTGAAGATGAGGGCCGCAGTGAATATCGCAATGACTAGCCGCTGAATCGCCATCTCACACAAAGCCGGAAGTTCCCAGTACCAAAGACTGGGTTCAGCCTAACATAGGCGGAGCAGTTTTGTCTCTGGAATTAACCCGGTTACTTTGTGCTGCGGATGGCGCTATGCACGTCGCTGAATTTGCGCACCCAAGGTTGAGCGCCGGCGGATTCGGCGACGGTTTTGGCCGCCTCCGCGGCGGCTTGCTTGGTAGGATAGCTGCCGTAGGTGACGGAGAAAAACTCTTTGTTGTCGCGTATGTTGCGGAAGTAGGCGGCCTCGTCTCCAAGTTGGTGTTGACGAATAAATTGCTGGGCAGATTTTTCCTGCGACACAGCGGTTACCTGAAGGGTGTAGTATCGTGGGTTCTGGCTTAGCAACCATTCTTCACGTCGCGGCCCCGACGTGGTATTGGTTTTTGCCGGTGCGCTTGTTTCGGGTTTGTTTGCGGTTGCTGCCGGCGCTGCGGGTGCAGGAGCAGGTACCGGCGCTGTTTGAATTACGGGTGTAATGCTCGGTATTACAGCAGCAGCTGCGGCGGTGATTTCAACGGCAGCAGGTTGCGATTTGTCGACAGGCTGAACAGTTTCTGTTGGTTTGGGGGTTGGAACAGGTTCGGAAATGTCGGTGGCTTTTGGTTTGGAAGAGTTCTGAACCATGGCCAGACGACTTTGCCGAATGTCGATTTGTGCTGAACTGACTTCGCGTACCCAGGGTTGGCGCCGCAAGATGGGATCAGGCAACAATGAGCCGGCTTCCATCGCTGCGCGTTTATTCAGGTATACGCCATAGAGCAAAACATAGACAGAGCCATTCTCGTTCCGCAACTCGTAGATAATCGCCTTGTCTTTAAGCTCATTTGTTTTAATGAGTTGCTGCAGCTCTTCAGGCTTGGGGTCGGCCGTCAACTGCAAGGTGAAATAGGAGGGCGGTTGTCCGAGCAGCCAGTTTGCATCTTTGATTCCATCGCTGGAAATGGCTTCGTTCTTGGGAGTAGTCTCAGCCACCTGAGTATTGTTGCGACGTAGCATCAACAGTTCCAACAGATGCGTACTTTTTTGGCGCGCATCGGCCACGTACTGACTGCCGGGATAACGATCAATCAATAAACCAAAATAACCAAGCGCCTGGTCAGTGATGGCGGCGATACGGGCGTTGCCTTGATCGGTGTTTGCAGTAGCAAACATTTGTGTGGCTTCATCGTAACGGGTGAGTCCGGCGAGATAATAAGCGTAAGGCAGATGCGGGTGATCGGGTTGTTCGGCAATGAAACTATCCAGCATATTAATTGCCGCATCGCTGTCTGCCAGTTTGTAATAGGCGTAGCCCATTTCGATGAGCGCTTGATTGGCGTAGGGGTCGTGCGGATAGAGTTTACGTAACTGGTCGAAATAAGTGAGCGCGCCCTGAAGGTCGCCGCTGGTCATCGAACTCTTGCCGTTTTGATAATAATCCTCGGCGGTCGCCGCCCAAGTCTGAAATGGGGCGTCCAGCAGCAGTAATCCACATAGCGCTAACTTTTTAATGTGGTTGCAGAGAGTCCGTTTTGCCATGTTGTCCCTTTTATCCATGTCAGCTTTAGGTAGTTTAGCGGGGATTTGTTAGGATAGCTGCCTCGATGGTCAGTGACCAGCGCAATGCTCCTTTAAACCATATGCCTACGACAAAGTCTTATAAATGTTAGCGCACGATTATTTAACGGTTGAAGTCCCGGAAACCTTAACCGGCCAGCGTTTGGACCAGGCCCTGGCCCAGCTATTTCCGGACTATTCCAGGGCCCGGCTCCAACACTGGATCAAGGAGGGGCAGGTGCTGGTCGATGGCGAGGTCTGGCGACCCAAGGATAAAGTGATCGGTGGCGAGCAGGTCGAGCTCACCGCTGTTACCGAGATTGAGGTGGATTGGCAGCCGCAGGACATCCCGTTAACGGTGGTGTATGAGGATGAGGACATCCTGGTGGTCAACAAGCCGGCGGGGATGGTGGTACACCCGGCGGCCGGTAATCCGGACGGCACCCTGGTCAATGCCCTGTTGCATTATGCCCCCGAGGTGGCCGCGGTGCCACGGGCGGGGATTATCCATCGTTTGGACAAGGACACTAGCGGCCTGCTGGTTGTCGCGCGCCACATCAAGTCGCAGAAGCGATTGGTGGAGATGATGCAGCTGCGCGAGATCAAACGCCAGTATCAAGCCGTGGTCTGCGGCGTGATGACCGGCGGCGGCACCGTTGAGGCGCCGATTGGTCGCCACCCCGTCGACCGCAAACGGATGGCGGTGGTGGAGACGGGCAAAGAGGCGATCACCCACTACCGCGTGACCGAGCGCTTTCGCGCCCATACCTTTATCCAAGTGAACTTAGAAACTGGCCGCACCCACCAGATCCGCGTCCACATGGCGTATATCCATTACCCGTTGGTCGGTGATCCGGTTTATGGCGGGCGCCTGAAACTGCCGCCCGATAGCGGCGAGCGGATACAAACTGCATTGCGCCAGTTCAACCGCCAGGCGCTGCATGCGGCGTGCCTCGGTTTGGAGCAACCGATGACCGGCGAGTGGCTGGAATGGGAAACCCCCGCGCCAGCAGACATGACCGAATTGCTGGACGTCCTGAGAGAGGATCTCCGTGAGCACGGTGGTTAACGGCTGGATCGTTCCCGATTGGCCCGCTCCAGCGCGGGTGCGGGCCGGCACCACCACCCGCCAGGGCGGTGTGAGCGTGGCGCCGTGGAATAGCCTCAATCTTGGCGATCACGTCAGCGATGAGCCACAAGCCGTGGCCGAAAACCGCCGCCGCTTGCGTCAAGCGCGGGGCTTGCCTGCCGAGCCGCTGTGGCTGGAACAGGTACATGGCATCGATGTAATCGATGTGGCTACCGCGCACGGTAAACCGATGGCCGATGCCAGTGTTGCCGATCGCCCGGGTCTGGTCTGTGCCGTGCTGACGGCGGACTGTCTGCCAGTGTTGTTATGCGATGTGCAAGGTACCCATGTCGGCGCCGCCCATGCCGGTTGGCGCGGGCTGGTGAATGGGGTGATCGAACAAACTGTACTCCGCATGGGCAGCCCCGCGAATGATCTGCTGGCCTGGCTTGGCCCTGCTATCGGCCCGGACGCATTTGAGGTCGGCGACGAGGTACGACAGGCCTTTATCGCCCATGATCCCGCTGCCGCCGCGGCCTTCGTACCGTCACCTGCCGGGCGCTGGCTGGCCGATATTTACCAGCTGGCCCGTCTGCGTTTGCAGCGATTGGGGGTAAACCAAATTTATGGTGGGCATTGGTGTACCTTTACTGATGCCGAGCGCTTCTATTCTTATCGTCGTGAGGGTGTCACGGGTCGCATGGCGAGCCTGATCTGGCTCGCCGCTGGCTGAAAAACGCACCGAGGGGCGCTTCGTGGCTGATGTCGGCCAAATATCGGGATTCATGTAGGGGCGATTCATGAATCGCCCCTACGATTGATTTTCACCCGCTTCTGCTGCATCCCCTGATCGCGTTTTTCAACAAGCTGCTGGAGCAGGGCCTGGAATAGGCACCCGCTCATTCCTTACCCTTTTTCTTTCCCCTACGCTAATATAGTGCGCCTTTGTTCTTGGAAGATGTTGCCGCAATGTCCCTGCTCACATTAATCATTATTTTCAGCCTGGTCGGCGGCGTGCTGAGCGTGCTCCTCGCCTCGGTCGTGTTATTGCTCAATGACCGACAACGCGATCACATCATTCCGCATATGATCAGTTTCGCCATCGGCGCGATGCTGGGCGCGGCCTTTCTCGCCTTGTTGCCACATGCTTTGGAAAATCCGGCCGTGGATGCGCATGACATTACCTTTACGGTATTGATCGGTATCCTCGGATTTTTCCTCCTGGAAAAACTCGTCTTGTGGCGTCACTGTCACACCTCCACCTGCGAGGCCCACGGCACCGAACCCGTCGTAACACATGAACACCATGAACATTCCGCCGCCATCTTCGTATTGATCGGTGACAGTCTGCACAATCTGGTCGATGGCGTGCTGATCGGCGCCGCATTTCTTACCGATGCACATTTGGGGATCGTCACCGCGCTTGCCGTTGCCGCGCATGAAATACCGCAAGAGCTCGGCGATTTTATTGTGTTACTGAAGGGTGGCTTCAGTCGCAAACGCGCATTGATCTGGAACGTACTCACCAGCCTAACTACTGTCATTGGTGCATTAGCCACTTATTTTGCGTTGCAGAGTTTTGCACACATTCTGCCGTATGTGCTGGCCATTGCCGCCGCCTGTTTTATTTACGTTGCCGTTGCCGACCTGATTCCCGGTCTACACAAACGCCTGCATTTCAGCGCTACCATGCAGCAAATGGCGCTCATCTCCGCTGGAGTCGCGGTGATATACTTCGCTCATTCCACGTTACACAACGGATAACGCAGGAGGTCACCCATGGCCAAATGGTACATGCTCACACTCGTCGGCAAAGACCGACCCGGCATCGTCGCCCACGTTACCGCCGCATTATTCGATGGCGGTTGCGATCTCGGCGAAACCTCAATGCTGCGCCTCGGCGACTGCTTCACCATCATGATGATGGTGAAGCACAACGGCGGCGCCAAAGCCTTGCAGCAACAGTTAGCCCCCGTTGCAGAATCGCTGGGCCTGCATTTTCACATCGACAAAATCGACGGCCACCTGCATCGTCATCTGCAGCCGGATGTGCATATTGCCGTTTATGGCGCCGACCGCCCAGGCATCGTCGCCAAAGTCACCAACGCTCTCGACGAAGCAGGATTGAATATCGTCAATCTTGATTCCGATGTCGGCGGCACCGAAGACAAACCGATCTACATCATGCACATCGACGGCGTCGCGTGCGAAGGCATTGCCGCACTCGAATCCGCACTCGCCATCGTTACCCAGGAAGGAATTCAGGCCAAACTCACGCCCATTGATGTCATGATTGGGTGATTCGTGTCTGTGTTTGAAATCCTCACCTATCCCGACCCGCGTCTGAAACAAATCTCAGTGCCGGTCGTACACTTCGATGATGAATTACGCCAGTTCATTATCGACATCGAACAAATCATGCGCAGCAGCCCCGGCGGCGTCGGCATCGCCGCACCGCAAGTCGGCCGCCTGCAACGCATCGTCATTGTCGATGTCTCCCGCAAATCCAAAATCGAACATCACGGCAGACTGGTGCTGATCAATCCTGAAATTACCGCTTACGAAGGCTACACCAAAGGCCGCGAAGGCTGCATGTCTGTGCCCGATTACACCGGAAACGTCATGCGCGCCGAACGCATCAGCGTTGAATATTGTGACGAACACAGTACCCAACACACCCTCCAAACCAGCGGCTACGAAGCCCGCGCCATTCAGCATGAAATCGATCATCTGGATGGCTTGTTGTTCCTTGATCGGCTTGTGAGCCGACGGAATGATTTGTTTCGGCGTAAAAACTATCATTAAAGTGTGTGATATATACCAATACTCGCTGTTTGCTACATGGCTATTTTCTAAATTTTATAAGCCACTACCGCGCACCCCTCGCTAGCCTTATACGCAGTCAACTAAAGTCCTATCCTTTAACTGTCGATATACGCTATGGAAGTCAAAGAGCCTGCTGGCGTGCTATGGGGTAGCACGCGCTGGCGCTTTGCACTGTGTTCGGGGGTGGGGTAATCTCCCCATTTTTAGCTGCTGCCAAAAGTAGAGGTCATGCGGCTACTGCCAGCATTTGTTTTGGTGGTAATCCATCATTAGCCTTGTGAGGGCGTTCATTATTGTAAAACCATAACCATGAGGTTGCATAGTTCTG
>JACQEP010000010.1:300000-434804 GCA_016200485.1 Gammaproteobacteria bacterium | reverse complement strand
TAGGGCGGGAGGCCAATCTACAGCACAGGCTCTGGTTAAAAACCAGTCCTCAGGAGCGGACGGCCTTCCCGGTGAAGCGTGTAATCTTACTTAACCTCCTCAACAACATTTTCATTAAAATCGATCATACAAGGAGCGGCTCCTACGTTAATTCTTGTTCACTTCTCCGCGTCTTTGCGTCTCCGCGTTGGATTTTTTAGCCTGTTAATCCAGCAACCCATGAGCGCGTAGCTTCTTGCGCAGGGTGCTACGGGTCAGGCCGAGTAATTCTGCTGCTTTAGATTGGTTACCGCGAGTGTATTCCAGTACCGATTGCAACAAGGCGTGTTCAACTTCGCCCATCATCATGTCATAAAGATTGCTAGGCACATTGCCGTCGAGATCGGCGAAATAATTGGTCAGCGAGATATAAGCCGCGGTCCGTAATGGTTGGCGACGGCGTTCCTTGAACGGTTTGCTGGTGGCTGGGACGCTAGACATCAGGCGGCCTCTTGAATTTCAGTTTGCAAACGCTGGAAGAATTCCTCAGTCAATTGCAATTGTTTGGCAACGGAGTCGACCTGATTGATTTCCTGGCGAAACACGGCGCCGAAACGCTGACCCTTGCTGTACCAGGAGATGTGCTTGCGCGCCATGAGCATGCCGGTGTATTCGCCATAGAAGGCGTAAAGATTATGCAAATGTTCGATCAGTACCGCTTTGATTTCATCAATGCCGGGTTCCGGCAGTTTTTCGCCGGTCTTAAGGTAGTGATCGATTTCGCGGAAGATCCAGGGCCTACCCTGCGCCGCACGGCCGATCATCACCGCATCGACGCCGGTGTGTTCGAGCACGTATTTGGCCTTTTCCGGGCTGGTGATGTCGCCATTGGCGATGACCGGGATCGAGATCGCAGACTTGATCGCGGCGATGGTGTCGTATTCGGCCTCGCCGGTGTAGCCACAGGCGCGGGTACGGCCATGCACGGCCAATGCCTGGATGCCGGATTCCTGGGCGATGCGGCCGATGGTGACGCCATTGCGGCTGCCCTTGTCCCAACCGGTGCGGATTTTGAGCGTGACCGGCACTTCGGGTACGGCCTTGATCACGGCTTCAAGAATGCGTGTCACCAGTGCTTCATCGCGCAGGAGTGCGGAGCCGGCGGCGACATTGCAGACCTTCTTTGCCGGACATCCCATGTTGATGTCGATAATCTGGGCGCCTTCGGCGACGTTGATGCGGGCGGCCTCGGCCATCATCGCCGGATCGGCGCCCATGATCTGCACGGATTTGGGTTCGGTCTCGCCCTCGTGATTGGCGCGGCGCCTGGTCTTGGCGCTGCCCCAGATCAGGGAGTTGGAGGACACCATCTCGGATACGGCCATGCCTGCGCCCAGCCGTTTGCAAAGCTGGCGGAATGGGCGATCAGTGACGCCAGCCATGGGGGCCAGCACCAGATTGTTCGTCAGGACGTAGGGGCCGATTTTCATAGTGTAGTGTCCGCCGCCGGTCAGTAGTAATGGCGGCTAGGGCGCACATGATACCTCAGCCGTAGGGTGGGTGGAAGCTGCCGCCCCGAGAGGCGGAGGAGGGGCCCCACGACAGTGGGGATCCGACCCTCGGTGGGGTGGTGTCGTCGAAGTTCGGCGGCATCTCCACCGGTGGGGCCAGTTATTTTCGTGCCGTTGGGGCTGAAAGGGTTATAGAAAGTTAAATTCGAAGCCCACGGCCTGGGTTCCCGGGTCGGCCAGTTCCAGTTTGATCTGGTAGGGCTGGCGTGGAGGCATACCATGGACAATGTTGGCGGCCGAGTCGGCCAGGTATTCAAAGGGTTGGAACCGGCGACCAGCGATCACCTGGCCGCTGATGTCGTGAAAGGTCAGTTCCATGATCGGGAAAGATTGGGTGAAATCGGCCTGATTACTGAGCGTGGCTTCGACCAGCAGGGCTTGGGATTGCTGCGGATGGAGCCGGATATCGCGATTGCTGAGCTTTAACTTGCTCGGATCACTGCGCGGTGGCAGGTCGCAGAACAGCACAGTACACAGTTGTTCGGCCAGTGGGCGGAGCTGGGGGCTTTGAGCGAGCTGATTGCGATGAAAGAATCCATATTGCAGTGCCAGGGTGACGACCAATAATAGGGCAGTACCCATCCATAATCCGAAATGAGAAGAATGTGCCTCTATCTTGGGCGGGGTTACTTTGGTGCGGGCTTCGATCTCGGCAACGATCTCCTGGGTGCGAAGCACCATGGGCGCGGATGGGGTGTCTGGGGTGCTCGTGACGGGTGCCGGCACCAGTGTCGGCGGCGCAGCTCCTTCAGAGTCCTGATTTTCCAGGTGCTCCAGTGCGTTAAAGGTGTTAAAGCAGCGGCCGCAGCGCACATCGCCACGCGCCGCCTTGAGTTGTTCGGGGGTAACGCGAAAACAGGTGTCGCATTTTGGGCAGCGGGTCAGCATTGAGTTACTTGTTGTTCAATCATGGAGCTAGCAGAATAGCTTTTTTTTAATTCAGGGTACAGGGAACAGGGAAAGTGTCGGCTGGAGGCCGACAGCTATCTATACTTCTGCGGCGCACTTCTTTCCTGTCCCCTGCTTTACTCCATCAATACGTACCCAATCGCCATCGATAGTGATGGGGTTGAGTGTGAAGTGTTCGCGATAAGCATTGGCGACCGATTCCGCTTGAGCAACCAAGATTCCGGAAAGCACGATTTGACCACTCGGACGCACATGTTGCGTCAATTGTGGCGCCAGTTCAATCAGTGGATTGGCGAGAATATTGGCGAGCAGCACGTCGGCGCGCTGTGCGGCGGCAAATTCCTTGGGTAAATAAGTCGTAATCTTGTCAGCGACATCATTGCGCTGGGCATTGTTGCGCGTTGCCAGCAAGGCTTGCGGGTCGTGGTCGATGGCATGTACATGCTTAGCGCCCAGCAACGCAGCAGCAATTGCCAAAATACCTGAGCCGCAACCGAAGTCGATGACCTCCAGATCCGTGGGTGGGTTGGCATCCAGCCAGCGCAAACAAAGCGCAGTTGTCGGATGAGTGCCGGTGCCAAACGCCAAGCCCGGATCGAGCAGGATGTTAGTGGCTTCCGGCGCTGGTGGTGTGTGCCAGCTGGGGCAGATCCATAACCGTTCACCGAAACGGATTGGTTTGAAATGATCCATCCACGCCCGGCTCCAGTCTTTGTCTTCGAGTGGATCGACATGAAGATGGCTGATGTTGGTGAGTTTGTTGTTTAGTTGTCGCTGAATGGCGTCCATGTCGCAATCGGCAGCGAACAGCCCAATGGCACGCGTTTGATTCCAGAGTTTGGTTTCACCCGGATCAGGTTCGAATAAAGGTTGATCCGCCGCATCTTCAAAGGTAACGGCGGCCGCGCCCAGATCCATTAGTACATCACTGACGCGATCGGCGTATTCGGGGGTGGTATCGAGGATGAGTTGCAGCCAGGTCATATTAATTCAGGGAAAGGGGGAAAGGGCAAAGATAAAAGTGACTGAGCCGGCTGAAGACCGGTAATCATAACGTGCGCCTTTGGCGCACTCATTCCCTTTCCCCTTTTATCTTTGCCCTTTTCTCTGGCTTTATTTTTTAATACCAAGTTTCTTTTCCAGATAATGAATGCTGATGCCGCCCTGTTGAAATGCGGCGTCATTCATCATCCGACGATGCAATGGAATATTGGTCTTGATGCCGTCAACGACCAATTCATCGAGCGCCGTGCGCATTCTGGCGATGGCAATGTCACGCGTATCGCCATGGACAATCAGTTTGCCAATCATGGAATCATAATACGGCGGCACTTTGTAACCACTGTAGATGTGTGAATCAACGCGCACACCTGGGCCGCCCGGTGCATGGAATAGTGTAATGGTGCCGGGGCAAGGCATGAAATTTTCCGGATCTTCGGCGTTGATGCGGCACTCGATGGCATGGCCGCGCGCCTTGATGTCTTTTTGGGTGTAGGCGAGTGGTTCGCCCGCCGCAATGCGCAGCTGCTCCTTCACCAAGTCCACGCCAGTGATCATTTCCGTCACCGGATGTTCGACCTGAAGGCGGGTGTTCATCTCGATGAAATAGAATTCGCCGTTTTCGAACAGGAACTCAAATGTGCCGGCACCGCGATAACCGATGTTGCGGCAGGCATCGGCGCAGACTTTGCCAATTTTTTGCCGCAGCTCTTCGCTGATGCCCGGCGCAGGCGCTTCTTCAATGACCTTCTGGTGGCGGCGTTGCGTCGAGCAATCGCGCTCGCATAAATGAATTGCGTTGCCATGCTGATCTGCCAGCACCTGGATCTCGATGTGACGCGGATTTTCCAGGAATTTCTCCATGTATACCGTGTCATTGTTAAAAGCGTTGCGGGCCTCGATACGGGTAAGTGCGATAGCGTTAAGCAGCGCCGCTTCGCTATGCACCACGCGCATACCGCGCCCGCCGCCACCGCCCGCCGCCTTGATGATGACGGGGTAACCAATCGCGTGGCCATGCGCCAGGTTGGCGTCATTGTCATCGGTCAGCGGGCCGCCAGAACCGGGAACGCAAGGCACGCCTGCTTCTTTCATGGCAGTGATCGCCGATATCTTGTCGCCCATCAGGCGAATGGTTTCCGGGCGTGGGCCTATGAAGACAAAGCCACTTTCTTCCACGCGTTCGGCGAAATCCGCATTCTCGGAGAGAAAACCGTAACCCGGATGAATCGCCACCGCGTCGGTGACTTCGGCGGCGCTGAGCAATGCCGGAATGCTGAGATAGCTGTTGATCGATTCGGAAGGACCGATGCAGACAGATTCATCCGCCAGGCGCACGTGCTTCAGGTCGCGATCGGCCATGGAGTGCACGGCGACGGTTTTGATGCCCATTTCTTTACAGGCGCGGAGTATGCGCAGGGCGATCTCGCCCCGGTTTGCAATTACAACTTTATCGAACATAGTGTCTTGTCACTTATTGGGATGGTCGGCGTAGTTGGGTTTTGCGGCCACAAGCGCCGGCTTATTCGATGACAAACAGGGGTTGGCCGTATTCCACCGGCTGACCGTTCTCGACCAGAATCGCGGTGACTTTGCCCGCCTTGTCGGATTCGATTTGATTGAGCATTTTCATCGCCTCAATGATGCACAGTGTCTCGCCAGCGCTTACGGATTGGCCGACATCGACGAAGGGCTTGGCACCCGGTGACGCTGAGCGATAGAACGTGCCAACCATCGGCGACTTCACGGTGTGACCGGTAGGTGCGGCAGATTTGGCGGGTTCGGCGCTAACGGCGGGTGCGGCAGCAGGCGCTGCTGCTGCGGCCTGTCCGGCAGGGGGCATCATGTAGGTCATTGGCATCATCGGCGCATTTGGATTCTGGCGGCTGATGCGGACGCTCTCTTCGCCTTCGCGGATCTCGATCTCCGCAATGCCGGATTCTTCCAGCAGTTCGATGAGTTTTTTGACTTTGCGTATGTCCATGTTATTACCTTGTGATGGTTAATTAGGGTTGAGAGAGGCGTGTCATTGCCGCCTGTAACGCCAGGAGGTAACCTTCCGCGCCCAAGCCGCAGATCACGCCCACGGCAATGCTCGAGAAATAGGAATGATGACGAAACTCCTCCCGGGCATGAATATTCGATAAATGCACTTCAATAAAGGGGATCTTGACCGCGCTGAAAGCGTCGCGCAGCGCGACACTGGTGTGGGTCAGTCCGCCCGGATTGATGATGATGAACTCCACGCCTTCTTTGGCGGCTGCCTGTACCCGGTCAATCAAGGCATGTTCGGCATTGCTCTGGAAGCAGGTCAGGGCGTGGCCTTGTTGTTTGGCGGTGGTCTCCAGCTGGCGGTTGATATCCTCAAGGCGCGTTGCCCCATAGAGATGGGGTTCGCGAGTGCCGAGCAGATTGAGGTTGGGGCCGTGTAGTACGAGCAAGTTGGCCATGAATTATCCCGAGTTGCTTAAGGAAACCTACCCCCCTTTGCTGCCGAGAGGGGAATTCGTCGCTGGGTGGGGTGCCCCGCAATGGCTGCATTTTGTCACGATCGCCGCCGATTTGTCCAGATTTCGGCGACAATCGCCTCTGAAAATCAGAAGCAAGAAAATCTAACGCAAAGGCGCGGAGGCGCAAAGAAAAGCCGGAGGATAGAAAGTTTTCTCGTGATACCTCGCAAGGAAATCGCTCCCAATAATAACTCATTGAAAACCTCCGCGCCTTTGCGTCTCGGCAACAGCTCCATGCATGCCCTACCTCGTGCATCCATGCACTCGTCCGCGTTGGGTTTTAAAACTCAGGGACGAAGCAGGGAGGTAATGACCTTCTCAGTGGCCACAGGATCGATTTCACCGTAATAAACCGCCTGGATACGGTTATCGCGGTCGACGATGACCGTGTAGGGGAGTACCCCGACATCATTGCCCAGCTGTTGGGCTACTTCGACGGCATCATTATCGCCGACCAGCACTGGATAGTTGATGCCATTCTCATTGCTATAGGTCTTCACCGCGTCCCGGTTATCGAGAGCAATGCCGACGATTTGCAGGCCTTGCGCGCCATAGCGTTTTTGCAGGTCGATCAAAGCAGGGATCTCTTTTTTACAGGGCGGGCACCAGGTGGCCCAGAAATTAATGAGCTGGACCTTGCCTTCCCATTGGGCGCTGTGTTCCCGCACGCCATCCAGCGCCAACAACGAATAAGGCGGCAGGGCGGAGCCGATCAGCTTGGCCTTGGACGTTTGGACCGATTCGGGGGCGGGCTTCATCGACTTGATGGCATATGTGCCGACCACGGCGCCAATAGCAAAGATGGCGATGGCGCCAGCGATCACAACTTGTCGTTTCATGTGTTTAACATCCTAATTTTATTTTCTTACCACAGAGGCGCAGAGTGTACAGAATTGTAAATCCTTCGGAAGCAGGGGTATGTCCTGCTTCATCCCCAACCAAAACCCCTGTGCCCTTTGTGTCTCTGTGGTGAAAAATTATTTTTTAAACGCACCACGAATTTGCTGCTCAAACTTTGCCGGTTCCAGAAAACCGACCAGCCGGTATGGTCGCAGTTCATTACCTTGCGTGTCGAAAAAGAGAATCGACGGCGGCCCGAACAGGCCAAACCTTTTCAGCAGGGCCTGATCTTCGGCATCGTTCAGCGTCACATCCGCTTGCAGCAGAACAGTATCCGCCAGTATCGCTTGAACTGCGGTATTGGAAAAAGTGGATTTTTCCATTTCCTTGCACGAGATGCACCAGTCGGCATAAAAATCCAGCATTACTGGTTTTCCAGCAACGCGCGCTTGTTGTAAGGCCTGCTCCAGCCCAGTCAGTCCCTTGATGCGTTGAAACTGCAAATGGTTTTTGGCAGGGCTGGATTGCGCCGTACCCATGCTTAATCCCTGCAAGGGCTGGAAGATATCCTTGCCACCGCTGGTGGCACCCACCAACAATACCCCACCATAGACGAAAAAGATCAGGCCCACGCCTTTCCACAGTTTGTGCCAGCCGCTCGCCTCAGGTTGCAGCCGTTCCAGTGCACCCAGATACACGGCGCAAACAATGAACAGCGCTCCCCACAACAATAGCGCTACGGCGGCAGGTATGATGCGTTCAATCATCCAGATCGCCACGCTCAGCAACATCACGCCGAATACCGCCTTGATGGCATTCATCCAGGCGCCGGCCTTGGGCAGTAATTTTCCGGCGGAGGTGCCAAAGACCAGCAGCGGCGCGCCCATGCCCAGGCTCAGCGCAAACAAGGCCGCACCGCCGAGCAGGGCATCGCCGCTCTGGCCGATATAAATCAGTGCGCCTGCCAATGGCGCGGCAACACACGGCCCGACAATCAATGCCGACAACACGCCCATAATGCCAACGCCGAAATACGAACCGCCTTGCTGGCGATTGCTCATTGATGTGAGTTTGCCTTGCCATGATGATGGAATTTGCAATTCATAAAAGCCGAACATCGATAGCGACAGCACAACAAACAGCATCGCGAAGCTGCCCAGTATCCACGGATTCTGAAAGACGGCCTGTAAATTGGCGCCGAGCGTGCCAGCAGCCACGCCGGCAGCGGTATACGTTGCCGCCATCGCCAACACATAGGTCAGCGACAACAAGAATGCACGGCGGGTCGTGATGCCGCTGCCCTGGCCCGCGATAATGCTCGATAAAATCGGGATCATCGGGAAGACGCAGGGTGTAAAGCACAGCAGCAATCCCAGGCCAAAGAACATCAGCATATTCAGCGCTAAACTCTTTTCCGCCAGTGATCGTGCATAACGATCCTGTTCCGAAACAAAATTTGAAGTGTTGCTGGCAGGTGTTTGCGTGGTTGCAGCCGCCGCGACTTCAGGCAAGCTCAACGTGATTTCTTGGGTCTGTGGTGGATAACAGAAACCGGCTTCAGCACAGCCCTGATAAACGGCCTTTAAAGTCAGATTGGTAGCTGCACTATTTGAATTGCGCTGTAGCGGCAGCTCGACGTTCACTTCATGGAAGTAGACTTCCATCAGCCCGAAGGTGTCATCCTTCTTCTGCTTGCCCTGAGGAAAACTAGGCGTGCCTGCTTGAATCGTGGCGGGATTTAAAATTTCAAAATTGAATTTGTTGCGATAGAGATAATAGCCATCGGCAATATCCCAGCGTGCCGTGACGGTGTGATCATCTTTAACCTCGGCCGTAAAGATAAACGCCTTTTCCGGGGGCAGAAAAGGATTGCCGTCATTAGCGCCGATGCCAAGCTGGCGGCCAACATTGCCGAGTTTGTCAAAGATGCCCTCGGCATGCGCGACGTGGGTTAACCACAGCACGGGCAGCAGCAGGGCTGTCATTAATAACCGCAGAAAAATTTTATGGCCGTGGCTGCTCATTATTTATTGGTTATAGTTAGTATCAGGCCGAGGTGCGGGCTTGGGTCGATTGCGCGATCCAATCTAGATAGGCTGCTGATCCCAGAGTAATTGGGACTGCAATGATTTCCGGAAGTTCATACGGATGCAGCTCGCGGATCGCCGTCTCCAGCCGGGTAAATAATTCACTACGGGTCTTGATGATCAGCAGCAGTTCGGCGCTGTGCTCGGTCTGCCCCTTCCAGACGTAAACCGAGGTCAGGCCGGGCACGATGTTGACGCAGGCCGCCAGCTGGTTGCTCACCAGGTGATCGGCGACCCGGTGGGCGCAGGCCTCATCCGGGCAGGTGCAAAGCACGGTGCAGTATTCGGGATTCATGGGCGGCAAGATACCCCAAGCCGGGCCGGAGCGCAAAACAGAAGGATGTGGGTGATATACTTCCCGCTTTTAGCGAATTCCATATACCCATGTTTGTCTCACGCGTTCCCTTTTTATTGTTGCTGGTCTTCCCGCTGCTGGAGCTGTATCTCCTTATTAAAGCGGGCGGCATCTTTGGCGCCTGGCCGGTCGTTTTATGGGTGATCGTCGTCGGTCTGTTTGGCGTCAGCCTGATCCAGAGTCAGGGCATGGCCACCGCCGAACGGGTACGTGCCGCCCTGGCGCGCGGCGAAACGCCGGCGATGGGGATGTTGGAGGGATTGGTCATGGTCGTGGCCGGAGTCTTGTTTCTGGTGCCGGGATTGCTCAGCGATGCCGTTGCCTTGGTGCTGATGATTCCGCCCGTGCGCCGGGCCGTGATCCGGCGTCTTATTAAATCCGCCACCGGCCAGCCGCCACGTGGCCCAGGCGTTCGCCCGCAAGCATCCGGCGAGCGCGTGTTGGAGGGTGAATACCGGCGCGAGGACCAGCCGCCGCGCTGAAGATTTAAAAACCCAACGCAAAGGCGCAAAGACGCGGGGAGGAGCAAAAAATCCAAGAATTTAGGCATCTTCGGTGTTTTAAGAGGAACGGGCGGATCGCCGCCCCACCGAGGGTCGGATCCCCACTTTCGTGGGGCTCCTCCTCCGCCTCTCGGGGCGGCCCCCTTGACTTTGGCCGTTTCGCCACTATCATAACTAGCACTCGCAAGTAGTGAGTGCTAACAATTCTTGCTTGTCGCAAAGATAAATCAAGCAATCTGATTGATATTTAAGGAGAAATGAAAATGAAATTGCGTCCTTTACACGATCGCGTCGTGATTCGTCGTCAGGAAGAAGAACGTACCTCCGCGGGTGGCATCGTCATTCCAGACAGCGCAACCGAAAAACCGATCCGTGGCCAAGTGATTGCCGTCGGTAAGGGCAAAATCACCGATAGCGGCGATGTCCGTCCCCTGGACGTGAAGGTGGGTGACAAGGTTCTGTTCGGCAAATATTCCGGCACTGAGATCAAGGTTGAGGGCGAAGCCCTGCTGGTGATGCGCGAAGAAGACATCGTGGCTGTGGTTGAAGCCTAAGCTACAAAATTATCAGTACTTTTAAGTTAACGAATTCTAAAGAGGAATAAACACATGGCAGCTAAAGAAGTCCGTTTTGGTTCCGAAGCCCGTTATCGCATGGTTGAGGGTGTCAACATCCTGGCCAACGCGGTAAAGGTCACTCTGGGTCCTAAGGGCCGTAATGTTGTACTGGACAAGAGCTACGGCGCTCCGACCATCACCAAGGACGGCGTTTCCGTCGCCAAGGAAATCGAACTGGAAGACAAGTTCCAGAACATGGGCGCGCAAATGGTAAAGGAAGTGGCTTCTCATACTTCTGATATGGCCGGTGACGGCACCACGACTGCAACCGTATTGGCGCAAAGCATCCTGCTCGAAGGTCTGAAGGCCGTTGCGGCCGGCATGAACCCGATGGACCTGAAGCGTGGTCTCGACAAGGCCGTTATTGCGGCTGTTGAGGAACTGAAGAAGCTGTCCAAGCCTTGCTCTGACAACAAGTCTATTGCCCAGGTCGGCACCATCTCCGCCAACTCTGACGAAGCGATCGGCAAGATCATCGCTGATGCCATGGCCAAGGTCGGTAAAGAAGGCGTCATCACTGTTGAAGAAGGTTCTGGTTTGGATAACGAACTGGATGTGGTTGAAGGTATGCAGTTCGATCGCGGTTATCTGTCACCCTACTTCGTCAACAATCAGCAGAACATGTCTGCTGAGCTGGAAAACCCGCTGATCCTGGTTTACGAAAAGAAAGTTTCCAACATCCGCGAAATGCTGCCAGTGCTGGAAGCTGTTGCCAAGTCTGGCAAGCCGCTGTTGATTATCGCTGAAGACGTTGAAGGCGAAGCCCTGGCAACGCTGGTGGTGAACACCATCCGCGGCATCGTCAAGGTGGTTGCTGTTAAGGCGCCTGGCTTCGGTGATCGCCGTAAAGCTATGCTGCAAGATATCGCGGTGCTGACCGGTGGCCAAGTGATCTCCGAAGAAGTCGGTCTGTCACTGGAAAAAGCAACCCTGAACGACTTGGGTACTGCCAAGAAGATCGTCGTCACCAAAGAAAACACCACCATCATCGACGGTGCAGGTGCTCCTGCCGACATCGAAGCGCGCGTCAAACAGGTTCGCGCCCAGATCGAAGAAACCAGCTCTGACTATGATCGTGAAAAGCTGCAAGAGCGCGTGGCCAAGCTGGCAGGCGGTGTTGCCGTGATCAAGGTCGGTGCGACTACCGAAATTGAAATGAAAGAAAAGAAGGCCCGCGTTGAAGACGCGCTGCACGCGACCCGCGCTGCTGTTGAGGAAGGCGTGGTCCCTGGCGGTGGCGTGGCCCTGATCCGTGCCCTGCAAGGCATCAAGAGCCTGAAGGGTGACAACCATGACCAGGACGTCGGTATCAACATCGCCCGTCGTGCCATGGAAGAGCCGCTACGTCAGATCGTTGCCAACGCTGGCGATGAGCCATCTGTTGTCGTCAACAAAGTGACTGAAGGTAAGGGCGCTTATGGCTTCAACGCTGCCACTGGCGAATACGGCGACATGCTGGAAATGGGTATCCTGGATCCCACCAAGGTCACCCGTTCCGCACTGCAAAACGCTGCATCCGTCGCTGGTCTGATGATCACCACCGAAGCCATGGTGGCTGAGCTACCGCCGAAGTCCGATAAGGGTGCAGGCATGCCAGACATGGGTGGCATGGGCGGTATGGGCGGCATGGGCGGTATGATGTAAGCCAGCCCTGGCGCTAAGTTGTTGTAATGAGAAGCCCCGCAATGCGGGGCTTTTTTATTTTGTGAACATGTAGGGTGCGCCATGCGCACGCGGTCATTCGCCAAACCCATCCCCGGCCGTAATAACATCACCACCGCCCCAGTCGAGCGGACACATTTCCAATCGAACATAACGATGGAATGTCGAGTGTGGCCAATCACGCACCTGCGCCACCAACCCATGTTTAACCGGGTTGTAATGCGCATAATCCACATGCCGGGTAAAATCGGTGTCATTCCGGATTTGATGCTCCCAATATCGCCGTTGCCAGAAACCAATCTCACGCCGTTTCTTTTGCGAGTCATTTTGTTCGTGAGTAATCAGATGTCGTGATGCTTGGGAAACCTGGCGTTTGATCAAGCTCCAACGCGTTGCGTAATCGGCATCACCCGGAGGCAAGGTCCAAAGGGCATGTAAATGGTCCGGCAAAATCACCAACGCATCAATGCGGAACGGATGTTGTGCACGAACGCTCCGGAGAGCTTTTCGCAGTGCATTGATCACTTCAGGATGCGTCAAAATGCGCTGTCGGCGATAAGTATTTACCGTGAAGAAATAGATTGTGCCAGGAACACGTGAGCGGCGGTAGTAAGACATAGCGGTATCTTAGCGATTTGTTCCGCGTGCGCATAGCGCACCCTACCGGGCTTGGTCAAGCAGGCTGGCACCGGGTAAAAAAGAGACCAGAAAATCGATATCGCTGGTTTCGGTGGCTTCTCCGCGAGAAACGGAACCAAAGACGCGAATGTTGGCCGCATGGTAGCGTTTCGCGATTTCGATTATTTTCTGGCGTCTGGCTCTAAGGTTCTGGAGCGTCATAGTGGTTTTAACCTGAATAGACAGGCTTCAGTATATCGGCTGACAATTAAAATTTCATCCTTGAGGCGATTTGCATCTGGGTTTCATCTCGTACACGATTGCGTCGAGCCACTTATCTGTCGTTCGTAGGCCCACTGACCCGATAAGTAAGGTGGATGCTAATGAGTGGGTATCGATGTGGCTAATGCCTCGCCCCATTAATCTTTGACGAGCGATAGCCCGTCAGCCGGATCATCCTTGTCGGCGAGTTTGAGACCGCTTTCGTTTTCAATCTTGCCGCCTTTTTCCTCGAGGCTGATGCGCAGCCGCAGGTTGTTGGCGGAGTCGGCGTTGCGTATCGCTTCTTCGAGGGTGATCTTTCCTTCTTTGTAGAGATGATAAAGCGCGCCATCAAAGGTACGCATGCCGACGTTCTCCGATTTCTCCATGACTTCTTTGATGGTGTGAATTTCGCCCTTGAGGATCAGGTCGGCGATCATGGGGGTGCCGAGCAGCACTTCAATCGCGGCGGCGCGTTTGCCGTCGACGGTGGGTACCAGTCGTTGCGAAACAAAGCCGCGCACGTTCAGTGACAAATCCATCAGCAATTGTTTGTGCCGTTCTTCCGGGAAGAAGTTGATGATGCGATCGAAGGCTTGGTTGGCGTTATTGGCGTGCAGAGTCGAAATCGCCAAGTGGCCGGTTTCGGCGAAGGCGATGGCGTGTTCCATGGTTTTCGCGTCACGTATCTCACCAATCAGGATGACATCAGGTGCCTGACGCAAAGTGTTTTTCAGTGCATCTTCAAAGGTGAGTGTGTCAACGCCGACCTCGCGCTGGTTGACGATGGATTTTTTATGTTTGTGAACAAACTCGATCGGGTCTTCGATAGTGATAATATGCCCGGCCGAGTTGGTGTTGCGATAATCGATGAGTGCGGCAAGTGAAGTGGATTTGCCTGAGCCAGTACCGCCAACAAACAGAATCAAGCCGCGCTTTTGCATGATTAATTTGGTGAGCACTGCGGGCAATCCCAGGCTTTCCCAGCTCGGAATATCCATCTTGATGGCGCGGATGACCATGCCGACTTGATTGCGTTGTTTGAAGATATTGACGCGGAAACGGCCGATGCCGGTTTCGGAAATGGCCAGATTCATTTCCGGTCGGACACGGAATTCTTCGCGTTGATCTGCGGTCATGATGCCATTGGCGATTTCTTCGACGCGACCAGGTTCGAGCGCAACTTTATCAATCGCGATGAGCTGCCCTTGGATCTTGGCGCTGACGGGGGCGCCGGTGGTGAAATACAGGTCTGAGGCGTCCTTCATGACCATGATTTTTAGGTAATCTTTTAATTCCATGACGGCTCCATGTTGTGGTCTTGCAAGTATCCTGGCATGTTCAAAATATCGGCTCTGGGCGGTGGAGACTTGAGCGGTGATAACATGGAGTGAATCCGGCGGATTCGATGGTGTTAAGTAGCGGGAATGTATGAAAAAGACGAATAATTTTGTGGCGTTGCCGAGCCAGGCCGTGGCGAGACTGGCGCCAGAGCTGCGGGCGCCGCTTGAGTTGTCCTGGGAACATTACTGTGAGGCGGCAGCCGCTGCGGAGCGAGTGTCGCCTGCTAATCCGGATTTGCTGGCGGTGTTATGCAAGGTGTGGGCATGCAGCGAATTTGTGGCCAAGAGTTGCATTCATGTGCCGGAGATGTGGATTGATCTGGTGCGTAGCGGTGATTTGATGATCGAATATGCCGCAACCGATCATGAACAACGGTTGCGGGCATTGACGGCAGCCGTGACGGACGAGGCCGAGTTGGGAAAAATACTCCGCCAGCTCCGGTGCCGTGAGATGGTACGTATTGCCTGGCGCGACATTGCCGGTTGGTCCGATCTGGAGCGGACATTGGCGGATTTGTCGAATCTGGCACGTGCCTGTGTGGCGATGACGCTGGAGCTGTTGCAGCAATGGCAAAATCAAGAGTTTGGCGTTCCCCATGGCGCGATGAGCGGCAAGCCGCAATCGCTGGTAGTGCTGGGAATGGGCAAACTGGGCGCGGGTGAGCTGAATTTTTCTTCCGACATTGATTTGATTTTTGCATATCCCGAAGAAGGCGAGACGCGCGGTAAGCGTGTGGCGCTGAGTAACGAAGAATATTTCATCAAACTTGGCCGGCGCTTGATTACTTTGCTCAATCAGCAAACGGCAGAGGGTTACGTGTTTCGGGTGGATATGCGATTGCGCCCGTTTGGCGATGCCGGGTCGTTGGCGATGAGTTTTGATGGTCTGGAAGATTATTACCAGACGCACGGCCGCGAGTGGGAACGTTACGCCTTGATCAAGGCAGGTGTGATTGCGGGTGATGAACGCTCAGGACAAGAACTTCTGAAACGATTGCGGCCGTTTATTTATCGCCGCTATCTCGATTTCAATGCTTTTGAATCTTTGCGTGAAATGAAGGCAATGATCAATGTGCAAGTGCAGCGTAAAGGCATGGAAGACAACATTAAGCTCGGGCCGGGCGGGATACGCGAAGTTGAGTTTACTGGCCAGGCGTTTCAATTAATTCGCGGCGGCCGTGAGCCGGAATTACAGATTCGCCCGATACGCCAGGTGCTGGCCTATCTCGGCAGTCGCAATTATTTGCCGCAGTACGTCACTAAGGCGCTGGATCGCGCCTATGTCTTTTTACGGCAGGCGGAGAATCGATTGCAGGCGATGGCCGATCAACAGACGCATGAATTGCCGGAAGGCGATGTTGAGCGTTTGCGCTTGGCGACGGCGATGGGGTTTGATGATTGGCCGGGGTTTGAGCGTGAATTGCGGCGCCAGATGGCGTTGGTGCATGAGTATTTTCAGCAGGTGTTTGCCGCGCCGCAGCAGGAAAAAGGTGCGGAACAAGGATCAGTGTTTGATGCGGTATGGAGCGGTTCGCTGCAGGCTGAAGCGGCAGTTGCGGCCTTGGCAGAGCAGGGTTTCGATGATGCTGCCGAGGCGTTGCGTCTGTTAGAACAGTTGCGCGAGAGTTTCAGTGTGCGGGCGCTGACGCCAAGCGGTCGTGAGCGCATGAATCGGTTGTTACCGCTATTGCTTGGTGCGATTGCAGCGGTTGAAAATTCCACCGAAACATTGGCGCGGGTGCTGGCGTTGTTGGAAACTATCGCGCGGCGCACTACTTACTTGGCCTTGCTTGCTGAAAATCCGATGGCGATGTCGCAATTGGTGAAGTTGTGTGCGGCCAGTCCGTGGATCACGGTGCATTTGTCACAGCATCCGATTTTGCTCGATGAATTGCTCGATCCGCGCAGTCTTTATGCGCCCTTGAATAAGTCGGCGCTAGAGGCGGAGCTGGCGCTGGCATTGGAACGTGTCGGAGACGATCAGGAGCAACAACTGGAAGCGCTGCGCCATTTCAAACAGGCGAATGTATTGCGTGTGGCAGCGGCCGATGTCGCAGGTGTTTATCCGTTAATGATTGTCAGCGATCATTTGACGGAAATCGCTGAGGTGCTGTTGGCGCAGGTGTTGCGTCTGGCGACTCAGCACCTTGAACAGCGCCATGGACGGCCGGATGACACGGCAGGGTTTGTTATTGTCGGTTATGGCAAGTTGGGTGGCATCGAGTTGGGCTATGGCTCGGATCTGGATCTGGTATTTCTGCATAGCGCAGCGGCGGAGGGCCAAACCCAGGGTGGGCGTGCGCCGCTGGATAATCCCGTGTTCTTCGCCCGTCTCGGGCAGCGCATCATTCATATGATGACCTTGAAGACCGCCTCCGGTGATTTGTATGAAATCGATACCCGCCTGCGGCCCAGCGGCGCCTCGGGGCTATTGGTCAGTAGTATGGAAGCCTATGCCGATTATCAGCGTACCGAGGCCTGGACCTGGGAGCACCAGGCGCTGGTCAGGGCGCGGGTGGTGGCCGGTGATCCGGCGCTGGCGCAGCGGTTTGAGGCGCTGCGGCTGGAGATCCTGGGCCGGGCGCGCGATCCGGAACAGCTCCAGCGTGAGGTGCGGGAGATGCGCGAGCGGATGCGGCGCGAGTTGAGCCAATCCAAGGCCGAGATGTTTGACCTCAAGCAGGATGAGGGTGGTATCGCCGACATCGAATTTCTGGTGCAATACGCCGTCTTGCGCTGGTCGGGCCAGCGCCCGGCGCTGCTGCGCTGGACGGATAATATCCGCTTATTGGAGACGCTGGCCGCCGAGGGGCTCATGTCCGAGGTTGATGCCCAGCGGCTGGCCGATGCCTATCGCCGTTACCGGGCGGTGGTACACCGGCGGACCCTGCAAGAGCTGCCGGCCCTGGTCGAGGCGGGCGAATTTACCGAATGGCGGGGTCACGTCGGGCGAATTTGGCGAGAGTTCATGGAAACGGTAAAATGAATCTCTTGCCCATCACGGGTCCGCAGTTGTCTGAATTTCTTTAAGGAGAATAAAAAATGAGTATGGCTGATCGGGACGGTGTCATCTGGTTGGATGGCGAACTCGTTCCCTGGCGCGAAGCAAAAGTCCATGTCCTGACGCACACCTTGCATTACGGCATGGGGGTGTTCGAGGGTGTGCGCGCCTATAAGACCGCAAAAGGCACAGCCATCTTCCGTTTGCAGGAACATACTGATCGCTTGTTCCGCTCGGCGCATATCATGAATATGAAAATGCGTTTCAGCAAAGAAGACGTCAATGAAGCGACGCGTGCCGCAGTGCGCGAGAATAATCTTGAATCTGCGTATATTCGGCCGATGGTGTTTTACGGTTCAGAAGGCATGGGTCTGCGTGCCGATAATCTCAAGACGCACGTCATGATCGCCGCCTGGACCTGGGGCGCCTACATGGGGGCCGAGAACCTGGAGAAAGGCATCAAGGTGCGTGTTTCTTCGTATACTCGTCACCACGTCAATATCTCGATGTGTAAAGCCAAAGCCAATGGCCACTACATCAATTCGATGTTGGCGTTGCAAGAAGCGCTGGCTTGTGGTTGTGATGAAGCCTTGTTGTTGGATACCGAAGGTTATGTCGCTGAAGGTAGCGGTGAGAATATTTTTGTGATTCGCGATGGTGTGATGTACACGCCGGAGCTGACCTCGGCGCTGGACGGCATCACCCGCAATAGCATCATTAGCTTGGCAGCTGAGTTGGGTATCCCGGTACGTGAAAAACGCATTACCCGTGATGAAGTCTATGTTGCCGATGAAGCCTTTTTCACCGGCACCGCCGCTGAAGTCACGCCGATTCGCTCGCTGGATGGTCGTGTGATCGGTAGCGGTGGCCGCGGGCCAATCACTGAGCGCTTGCAGGCCTTGTACTTCGATGTCGTGCATGGTCGTAGCGAAGCGCACAAGAAGTGGTTGACGTTGGCTTGATGAACAGATTGCAGGGTAGGGGAGTTTCCCGTGTCCTGATTTTCAAGGAGACTCGCAATGGACCACGCACACAAACCTAAAGTCACACCGCGCCAGATGCCGGCCAATGCCGAAAGCCGTTACGAAGTCACCAAGGCAGATTTGCCGTTGCATTGCCCGATGGAGGGGATGACCTTGTGGAATTCCCATCCGCGTGTGTATTTGCCGATTGAGACTACGGGTAGCGCCAAGTGCCCGTATTGCGGTGCGGAGTATGTGCTTAAGAAGTAGGGTGGGTTAGGCGCATTTTTGCGCCGTAACCCGCCAAGTTGTGCCGTCAGGCACTCATAAAAACAATTTGTGTTGCTACGCAACGCTCGGTGGGTTACGCAAAAAAACGCTAACCCACCCTACATTTACATTTAATTTTCCATTTATTCTTGTCCCGCAAACTGAATCTTGTACAGCTCCGCATAACGCCCGTCGCGCGCCAGCAGTTCGGCGTGGCTGCCGGTTTCAACGATCCTGCCTTGATCCATCACCACAATGCGATTTGCCTTTTTGATGGTGGAGAGGCGGTGGGCGATGATGATGGTGGTGCGGTGGTACATTAATTCTTCCAGCGCGAGTTGTACTTGTTGTTCTGATTGAGTATCCAATGCCGAGGTGGCTTCGTCCAGTATCAAAATCGGTGCATCTTTGAGCAGCGCGCGGGCGATGGCGATGCGCTGGCGCTGGCCGCCGGAAAGCCGTACGCCATTGTGACCACATAGAGTGTGCAATCCTTGCGGCATATCGCGAATGAATTCCATGGCGTGGGCTTTTTCTGCGGCGCGGATGATGTCTGACTCGCTGGCGCCGCGTTTGCCACCGTAGGCGATGTTGGCGGCGACAGTGTCGTCGAACAACACGACGTGCTGGCTGACGAGACCAATTTGCGCACGCAAATCAGTGAGTCGCAGATCCTGAATGTCGATGTCGTCGATCAGAATCTGGCCGCTGCTGGCTTGATAAAAACGCGGGATCAGACTGACCAGTGTGGTTTTGCCGCCGCCAGATTGGCCAACGAGGGCGATGGTCTCGCCGGGGGCAATCGTCAGGTTGATGCTGGTGAGCGCGTTGTGTTCGGCGTTGGGGTAGCGCAGATTGATATCGCGGAATTCGATTTTGCCCTGGGCGCGGGCCAGGGTGCGGGAGCCAGTGTCGGTTTCGCCGGGAATGTCGATGACTTCAAACACCGTGCGCGCAGCGGCCAGGCCGCGTTGCAGTGGGTCGTTGACGCTGGTCAGGCGTTTGATCGGCGAGAACATCAGACCCATGGCGCCGAAAAAGGCGACAAAGGTGCCGACAGACATCGGCGGTTGACGTCCTGCCGCCAGATTCACAATGACGGCGAGGGCCATGACGGTAAGCAATTGGACGATGGGGACGCTGGAGGTGGCGGTGATGACGGACTTCATGAAATAACGCCGCACCCAGTTGATCTTGTCATTAAACCGCTGCTGTTCATACGCCTGACCGCCAAAGAGTTTGATTTCCTTGTGGCCGAGGATGGACTCTTCGGCGGTGTCGTTCATTTCACTCATGCTCTGTAACAACGAGCGATTGATAGTGCGCAGGCGTTTGGAAATCACCTTGACGATCACGGTGACAACGGGGGCAACCAGAAAGAGGATGATGGTCAGGCGCCAATCGGTGTAGAGCATGAAGCCGAGCAAACCGACGACGGTGACCGAGTCGCGGACCAGGATGACGATGGCGGCGGTGGTGGCCTCATAAACCTGGGTGACGTCGTAGGCCAGTTTCGATAATAATCCCCCCGCGCTACGTTGATCATAAAAGCCTGTGGGGGCTAGCAACAGCCGGTCGAACATATTTTGGCGTATATCCATGACGACTTTATGGCCGACCCAGGCCATGGCGACGGTGCTGATGTATTGGGCGATGCCGCGAATCAGGAATAATCCCACGAGCAAGAGCGAGTAGTGCAGGGCTGATGAGGTGTTCTTGTCGACGAAACTGCCGTCGAGCAGCGGCCCCATGATGGCAGGGACTGCGGGTTCGCTAACCCCAAGCACGATCGTGGCAATAATAGAGAGCGCAAACAGCTTCCAGTAGGGGCGGACGTAGCTCAGCAGGCGGCGGTAGAGGTGGCGATCGGAGCTCATTCAGGTCTATGGAGAATTATGAGGATGTAGGAAAAACGCATGGTCGATAATCCTATCATAGATACCCTGGAGGATCAGGCTATCCCTCGGACATATGGTATGATTTCGGGTTTTTAAAGTGGCCATAATCAGGCGTTTGTCGATAATGAAAATCCGTATCCCGAATTTTGAGCGCGCGCGGGTCCTGGTGGTCGGGGATCTGATGCTGGACCGTTATTGGTACGGCACTACCTCGCGCATTTCGCCCGAGGCGCCGGTGCCGGTGGTGCATGTCGGTGAATCCGAGGAGCGGCCGGGTGGCGCGGGCAACGTGGCGCTCAATATCGCGGCGCTGGGTAGCCACGTCGATTTGCTGGGACTGACTGGCCAGGATGAGGCGGCCGATGCCCTGCAGCGGCGCTTGGAGGGTGCGGGGGTCGAATGCCATTTCGAGCCGGTGGCCGGGTTGCCGACCATTACCAAGCTGCGGGTGGTGAGTCGCCATCAGCAGTTGCTGCGCGTGGATTTCGAGAGTGGGTTTCATGAAGTGGATGGCGCTGGCCTGCAGCAGCGGTTTAGCAAGTTGCTTGCAAGCTGCGATGTGGTGGTGCTGTCGGATTACGGCAAGGGCACGCTCAGTGGCGTCAAGGAACTGATCGCCCAGGCGCGGGCCGCCGGTAAGCCGGTGCTGGTCGATCCCAAGGGCAAGGACTATACGATTTATCGTGGCGCGACCTTGATCACGCCGAATCTGTCGGAATTCGAAACCGTTGTCGGCCATTGCCGTAACGATACTGAGATCGTCGCTCGTGGCGAGGCATTGCGTGATTCGCTGGCGCTGGATGCCTTATTGGTGACGCGTAGCGAGAAGGGGATGACTCTGTTGCGCCGTGGCGAGCCGGCCCTGCATCTGCCGACCCGAGCGCAGGAAGTGTATGACGTCACCGGTGCTGGCGATACCGTCATCTCAGCGCTGGCGGCAGCGCTGGCCGCGGGTGAGGATTTGGCCGAGGCGACGGCGCTGGCCAATGTCGCTGCCGGTGTAGTGGTCGGCAAGCTGGGTACGGCCAGCGTGTCGGTGCCCGAGTTGCGGCGCGCACTGAGTGAGCATGATCAGATTGAAGGTGGCGTCGTCGATGAAGAAACCTTGGTGCAGTTGGTCGAAGACGCCAAGGCGCATGGTGAGCGCGTAGTGATGACGAATGGTTGTTTCGATATCCTCCATGCCGGGCATGTTACTTATCTCGATCAGGCGCGGCGCCTCGGTGATCGGTTGATCGTGGCGGTGAATGACGATGCCTCGGTCAAGCGGCTCAAGGGCTCGGAGCGGCCAGTGAATAGCCTGCCGCAACGAATGGCGGTGCTGGCGGCACTGGGCAGCGTCGACTGGGTGGTGCCGTTTGGCGAAGACACGCCAGAGCGGTTGATTTGCCGGGTGCGGCCGAGCGTGCTGGTGAAGGGCGGCGATTATCAGCCGGACGCGATCGCCGGAGGTAAGTGCGTGAAGGACAGTGGTGGCGAAGTGATTGTGTTGGATTACATCGAAGGGTGTTCGACCACGAAGATCATTGATGTGATTCGTGGAAACTATTAATTGGTGGCTAAATACGTAGTACTTAAACTCCTTCCCCCTAAGAGGGGGAAGGGATGTCACCAAGAAATCAGGTAACAGAGGATAACCAAATGATTATCGTCACCGGCGGTGCCGGCTTCATCGGCAGCAATATCGTCAAAGGGCTGAATGAACGCGGTCGCAATGATATCCTGGTCGTTGACGATCTGACGGATGGCACCAAGTTTCGCAATATCGCCGATTGCGATATTGCCGACTATTGGGATAAAGACGATTTTCTAACGCATATTCAATCCGGTCGCTCTTTCGGCAAACCGGTAGATGCGATTCTGCATCAGGGCGCGTGTTCCGCTACCACCGAGTGGGATGGTCGCTACATGATGAAGATTAATTACGATTATTCCAAGGCCTTGTTGCATTATTGCCTGGAACGGCAGATTCCCTATTTGTATGCGTCCTCGGCTTCGGTGTATGGTGCAGGTCCTATCTTTAAAGAATCGCCCGAGCACGAGCAGCCGCTGAACGTCTATGGCTATTCCAAATTCCAATTCGATCAGTATGTGCGCCGTCAGCTGCCGCGCGCGCTGACGCAAGTCGCCGGCTTTCGTTATTTCAATGTCTACGGCCCGCGCGAACAGCACAAGGGCAGCATGGCGAGCGTCGCCTTTCATTTGAATAATCAGATTATCAGGGAAGGCAAGGCGCGTTTATTCGCTGGGTGCGATGGTTATGGCGATGGCGAACAGCAGCGCGATTTTATTTATGTCGGCGATGTTGTCGCGGTGAATTTGTGGTTCCTGGAACATCCGGATAAGTCCGGTATCTTCAATCTGGGTACCGGCCGTTGTCAGAGTTTTAATGATGTCGCGCGCGCGGTGATTGCGCATCATCAGCGTGGTGAAATCGAATACATCCCCTTCCCGGATCACCTTAAAGGCCGCTATCAGAGTTTCACCGAGGCCGATATGGCGGCATTACGCGCCGCAGGTTATACGGCACCGTTCAAAACGGTGGAAGAAGGCGTTGCCGAATACATGCAATGGCTGTCGAAAAATTCCTGATCGTTGGCCCCGCCTGGGTCGGCGACATGGTGATGGCGCAGAGCCTGTTCAAAACGCTACAGCGGCGAGCCCCCGGTGCGGTCATCGACGTCCTGGCCCCAGCTTGGTCGGCGCCCCTGTTGAGGCGCATGCCCGAGGTGCGGCAGCATATTGAGTTAGCGGTGGGGCATGGCGAGTTTGGCTGGGGAGTGCGACGACGCATAGGACATTCATTGCGAGGCGAGAAATACAGCCGGGCGATTATTTTACCCCGTTCCTTTAAGGCCGCTTTAGTCCCGTTTTTTGCGCGAATTCCCCGCCGTATAGGCTATCGCGGCGAATGGCGTTATGGCTTAATCAACGATATGCGGCCGCTGGACAAGTGTATCTTGACCCAAACCGTGCAGCGTTATGTCGCGTTGGGGCTGGACGTGGGAGCACCCTTGCCGCCAGCGGTCGAGTCGCCGCGATTGACGGTCGATGCGGTAAACCAGCAACGCCTGCTTGAGCAACTGGGGTTGAACCTGGAGCGGCCAGTGGTGGGTTTTGTGCCGGGAGCGGAATACGGTCCGGCGAAGCGCTGGCCGACAGAGTATTTTGCGCGACTTGCCGAAAAATTAGCAGGGCTTGGGTGTCAGGTCTGGTTGTTTGGTTCGAGCAAGGACCTGGCGGTGTGCGATGAAATCCAGGCAGTTGCGCCAGGGGTGATCAATCTGGCAGGCAAGACGCGTTTGGAAGATGCCATTGATCTGATTGCGTTGACGCGGCTGGTTGTGACCAATGACTCGGGTTTGATGCACATCGCAGCAGCTATGGAACGGGAACTGATTGCGGTATATGGTTCATCCTCGCCCGGATACACGCCGCCATTAACGGGACGGGCAAAGGTAATTTATTTAAATCTGGAGTGTAGTCCCTGCTTCGAGCGGGAATGCCCATTGGGGCATTATCGTTGTCTGCGCGAGATTACAGTAGAACAAGTATTTGATGAGTGTAAACAACGATGTCGGTAGTGATGTTTGCGGGTGATCGTAGCGGAATTTCAGCATGGAAGGCGCGCTGGATTTATGCGCTGGTGTTTTTGTTTCCGATTGCAGGGGTGAGCGTTAGCCATTGGTATACGACGATTTTCGCCTTGCTGGCGTTTACCGCGTTATGGGATGTCTTTCGTTCCCGCGAGAGGGCGCCTTTGTTGAAAGATGAAAAGATCTGGTTGATCTGCTGCGTCGGATTTTTTGGGTCATTTTTGCTTTCAGCGCTGGCAAATGGTTGGGATGAGGGGCAGACAAAATCCATCGAAGTCGATATTCGTTATCTCTTCGCCGTACCGCTCTATCTGATGCTACGTCGTTTTCCAGAGGCGGGAAAATATCTTTTAGGGGGCGTGGCGTTAGCGGCGATCACATTGGCGGTGCAATCGTACTATGACATGAATATTTTGCATCTTTATCGAGCGCAAGGTTTCTACAGTCCTAATCTGCTGGGGCCGGTGGCAGCGCTGGCAGCGGTATGGATTTTGTGCAGTGTCAGCATATGGCCGCGCATGAAGTGGGGTGTACCGATATTGCTGTTGGCGGCGCTATATGCGGTGATGATGTCAGGGTCACGCGGGGCGTATCTCGGTCTGTTGGCGATGGCGCTACTGTGGGCTGCATTGGCGGTAAAGCGCAGCTGGCGGATGTTGATGGTTGGCTTAGTGTTGTCGGGTGCGGCAGGCGTTTATTACGAGTCAGCTTATGTTAAGCAACGGGTGGACGAGGCGACTAACGAAACGGCTATTTATGTAGAGGCAGACAAGCCGTCGGATCGCATCATGGGTAGCGCCGGGGCGCGTTTCGAATTATGGCAGGTGGGGTTGCGCGCGTTTATGGAGTCACCTGTGGTAGGCGTGGGGAATAAGCATTTCAAGATATATGCGCAGAAATATGTTGAGGCCGGACAAGTTAATCCGGCGGTACTCGATCATGGGCATCCCCATAATGCATTTTTGGAGACGCTAATGTCTCGGGGGTTGATTGGCTTTATATTTTTCGCGGGCATGCTGTGTTATCCACTTTATTTTTTCATCAAAACCCATCGCCAATCGCCTGCAACGGCTTTAATTGGGATGACACATGTTGTGGGATTTATCGTATTTTCCCTGACCGATGCCTCGACGTTCATTATGGGAAATTTCACCTCGATCTTTCTCTTATGCATGGCGATATTCATGACCTGGCATGTCAGCCGGTTCCAGGGAGCGAAGAATTAAGTGGCGCGGCTGTCAGCAGTGTTGATCGTCAAGAATGAGGCCTTGATGCTCGGCGAATGCCTCGCCAGCTTGTCATTCGTCGATGAAATTGTTGTGCTGGATGGTGGTAGTAGCGACGGAACGGTAGAAATTGCGCGGCGCTATACCGACAAGATCATTGTCAATGCCGATTGGCAGGGTTACGGCATGCAGCGGCAGCGGGCTCAGAACGCAGCTACTGGTGATTGGATATTGATGATCGATGCTGACGAGCGAGTTACTCCAGAATTGGAGGCCAGCATACGCTCGGCGGTAGAAGGCGATCAGCGTAATGTCGCCTACTCGATGGCAATTTTGCCTTGGTGTTTTGGCCGCTTCTTGCGGCATGGCGGCTGGTATCCTGCTCCGAAGGTGCGCCTGTATGCGCGTAAAAAGGCGCGCTATGGTGAAGAACGGGTGCATGAGAAGTTGTATTTTGACGCTGACGTTAAATTTGAACAATTGAAAGGTGATTTATTGCATTTCACGTACCGCGATCTCGAGCACTATCTCGTCAAATCGGCGCGCTATGCGGCCGAGTTTGCTACGCAAAGACAGCAGCGTGGCAAAAGCACTTCGCTGCTGACAGGCGTGTTGCACGGAATCGGTTGTTTCATGCGCATGTACTTTATCAAGGTCGGTTTTCTCGACGGGAAACAGGGGCTGTTGATGGCCCTGTTATCGGCGCATTCGACCTTCGTCAAATATGCTGATTTGTGGTCGCGGCAGCAACCTTCTAAAGCGACGCGCATTTCCTGATTGCGATCCTCCACTCTTGAGATGTTCTCGGATCCGGTCTCATTGTCGATCTCCCACGCCAGATGCGTTAATCCATTTCTTCATTCAATAAGCTAATAAAATACAATGAGTTAGCTCCACTGTTGGTGGCGAGTTAAGCGCTGGTTGAAATATATACGCTACTTTTGTTTGGAGGAGGCTTGTTGGGTGGTCTTTGTCCATTAAAGTCAAATGCTTAGATGAACGATATAAATAACATCTGAGGTTGTTGGGTGGGCTTAATATTATGGCTACCGGTAATGCGAAGGATTTTGGTGTGTACTCCCGCTTTTTGAAAATCGACGGGCGTCACCCCTATCGAGATGCAGTGCCGGATGGGTATGTTGATTATGCAGCGTATACCAGGCCCGGCGGCGAGGTGTTTTATTTCAATTTCGATTTGGCCAAGGAAATGGGATTAATTACCAAATCGCATCCTCATGAGCTCAATAAAGAACTGAAAGAAGCAATTCTCTACACTTTTTCGCTGCAGATCATAAATGAGTATGACATCGCTCATAAAACACCGATTGCCGAAAAGGATATCCGTCCCTATAAATACATGGCGACGCGCTATTTACAACTACAACATCCAAGCACCAAGGGATACACGTCTGGTGATGGGCGTAGTATTTGGAATGGTTGTTTTGAAAGTAAGGATGGCATCTGGGACGTGACAAGTTGCGGGACAGGGACGACTTGTCTTAGTCCTGCGGTAGTGTTGGGAAACAAACTGGTTAAAACAGGCGACCCCAATGTCTCCTATGGTTCAGGCCGTTCGGATTTTATCGATGGTCTTTGTGCGGCCATGATGAGCGAGATTATGCACAAAAACGGGATATCTACAGAACGGACGCTGGCGGTGATTTCCTTCGCTGACGATACATCGATCAATGTCAGGGCGGGTAAAAACCTATTGCGGCCAGCCCACTTTTTCCGCTACTTGAAGCAAGATGATTATCCTCGGTTAAAGGGGATGATGGATTATTTTATAGAGAGACAGATCGCTAACGGTGAGTGCGAGAGGCTTTCTGGTGACAAAAGAAAATATCAGGATATTCTTAAAAAATTCGCTATTTCCTTTGCGGAAGCGGCTGCCTGTTTTGAAGTGGAATATATATTCTGCTGGATGGATTGGGACGGAGATAACATTCTAACGGATGGTGGCATCATAGATTATGGCTCAGTACGGCAGTTTGGTTTATATCACCATGAATATCGTTATGACGATGTTGATAGGATGTCTACAACTATTACCGAGCAGAAAAACAAGGCAAAATACATCGTGCAGAATTTTGCACAGATTACCGAGTATCTTATATCGGGGAAAAAAGAGAATATTAAGCATTATAAAGATCATGAGGCGCTAAAATTATTTGAAGAGACTTATCTAAGTAAAAAGCATGAATTGATCCTGTACAGGATTGGGTTCAACATGAATGTGGTTTCAAAAATCCAGAAAGACAAAGAGATAAATAATATTCTTATGGAGTTTGTTGAGGTGTATTCATATTTTGAAAAGGTTAAATCGTCAAAGGGGTTGTATAACATTAAAGACGGGGTGACTTGGGATGCGGTATTTTGTGTGCGCGATATATTGAGAGAGTTGCCTGCTTATTATCTGTCAAATAATAAAGATATGAGTTGTCAGATGTTTGTTGATATTTTGAAATCAAATTATGCGACAAAAGATGATTTGAAGCCGACAATCAGTCGCAATGAGAAAATAAGGCGTTTTCAGAGGTTATACAAGGCTCTTGTCGCGCGTGCAGCCGAGTGTGATGGAGTGTCAGAAAAAAGCATGCTGCGTGAGATAGTGAAGCGATCCAGTTTAATTAATCGCTATGAGCGGATAACAGGCGATTCCATCATTTATGCCTCTGAAGCGTTGGCGAAGGGGAGCGATAGTATGGCGCCAAAGACCAGGCATAAGGTGTTCTCTGAATTTGTGGAGTTGCAGGTTCTGCGGCCTGAAAATAAAAGACGTTACCTTGATTCGAGCGAAAAGTTTAGTAATCGAAATGCCAAGGATGTATTGAATGAGCTTCTGGCTATTGTCAGAGATTGTAGAGAGGGACTCTGAATTTATGGTTGGCCGACGCTCAGTAACTTATTGCTAATCTCATGTGCGGCAGCCTTGATGTCAATGCTGCTCATATCTTCTTTCGCCGCCGATTCAGGTGGTGAGAAAGTTAATCGTCGCGATTCTCTGTTGGTGGTTTGCCAGCGTAGTGCAGTAGCCGAGCGGCGCCGGGGATAAAACGCAGCTGTTGGCCGGTCAAGTGCCCCCGCGATATGCAAGGGGCCCGTGGAGCCACTAATAAACAAATCGGCAATCGCAATGTGGCGCGCGAATTGTTCGAGCCCGGCAGTGGAGTGGTAAATTGAAGCGGCCATATCGCCAATCTTGGCGGCGAGTTGTTGAGCCGGCGCGAGTTCACTGGGACCAGTGCTGATAATGATCTGATGTCCCTGCGAGGAGTGTAAGGTTTGTGCCAGCTGAGCATATTGTTCAAGGCTCAGGTTGTTGGCCGAACCGCCACTGCCTGGATGGATAAAGACCAGCAGTTTGTCTGAATCCAATCTATGCTTAAGGCAAAAATCATTTCGCAACTGTGTCAGCTCTTCTTCCGCAAAGCGTAAATAGGGCGGGGTAGGTGGCGACCCGGAGGTGATGCCAAAATCGCCAAGTAAGCGTAGCGCCAGGTCCTGGTTGTATGCGAATTCGGGTTTTTCCGAGCGTGAGCGCCGTTGGGTCAGTCGCACATGATAGAATATCTGCGCGATTTTGGTGGCAGGGGCCAGGCGGTAAGGGATACCTGCCAGCGCCAGGATTGCCCCGATGCGAGTAGTAGAAAACAGGGTTACGGCGGCATCATAGCCTTCGTCGCGAAGAGATCGTGCCAGAGCCCACTGGGTGAGCCAGGGAGCCTGCGGGCCGGGATCAATGATTGTCTGATTGATTGATGGGCACAGCCGCGCCATATCGGCAGTATAGCTGTTCACCAGGACGTGAATTTCGCAATGAGGCAAAGCCTGGCGCAGTAGTGCCAAGGCTGGCCAACTGAGCATGAAATCACCCAGTTTGTCGTTGCGGATGACAAGGATTTTTTTGAGATCGGTGCACATTATCGAGAAGATTATACGTGGTGCTGCGGTCGGCGCCTATGCGCCATTGTTAAATGAGGTAGGGATGAAATTCTGGTTTAAGAGTGGGGCATGGTGCCGACAGCGGGCGGTGGCATGGGCGGCAAGCGTATGCCCTGAGGATGTTCGCCATGTGGCTGTGATCCGGCACGCCGCGGTTGGCGATATGGTGTTGACCAGGCCCTTTCTGCTTGAGTTGCGGCGATTATTTCCTAATGCGCAATTGACCCTAAGCTTATGTAGCAACTACACCCGTGGTGCGCCGGAGGATCTTGTAGATCGAATTCATGTGGTGTATGGAAATGACCAGCGCCAGGCGTCGCTCAAGACTCAGATTGCGCGAGCGCGGGAGTTGGGTGAGCAGGATATTATTTTCGATCTGGCAGCGACAGCGCGCTCATTCTGGTTGTGTAAGCTGACGAGGGCTAAGCTTAAAGTAGGATTTCCCTATCATGAAATTCAGCGTCACCTTTTTTATGATGTCACGATTCCGCGCTCAGACTTACGTTTTGAGGCGGAAAACATGCTGGAGATGCTGAGTGTCTTTGGTCATTGTTATCAATATCCGCCCCGCTTCGGAATGTCGGTGGAGCCTGCGCAGCGTGCGTGCCCCTATGCATTGTATTTTCCAAGTGCATCGACACGCGAGAAATGCTGGCCGGATGAACGTTTTGCAGAATTGGTCGGGCGTATGGCCGATACCTATCCCACATATGAGCACATTGTGCTGGAAGGGATAGCGGAGTGGGAATCCATTGGTCGAATTATGGCGCCACAGGCGGGACGCAGTAATGTGACGGGTATGCGGCTGGACGATTTTCCGGCCACAGTATCGCTAGTCAAAGGCGCTAATTTGCTCATCAGTAATGACACTGGCATTCGCAACATCGCCATCGCCTGCGAGACACCGACGGTTGGCATATTCTTTGTGACACCCGTATTCCGCTATTGGCCGCGCTATGGCGGGCACGAAGTCGCCTTTAACGCAGATGGCAGCGTGCCTGCTGTGGAGCGTGTGTACGCTGCTGCGCAACGCGTGTTGGCAGGGTAAGTTGAATGAATATTTTACACCTCATGTCGCAAACACATCTGACCGGCCCCGAGGTCTATGTGGCAACGCTATGTCGTAAACTCGTCGCCGACGGACATCACAATTACATCGTCTCCGATACACTGACCGTGCAGGCTGAGGCGGAATATATTCCGATGTCGATACACAATCGTTCGTTACTCAATCGGCTGCGTAATATCGTTTGCCTGGTCAAACTCTGCCGCAGTCGAAACATTGATCTGATTCATGCGCATTCACGGGCGGCAAGCTGGTTGGCGAATATCGTCGCCAAAATTGCGGGCGTGGGGTATGTGTCCACCGTGCATGGGCGGCAAAGTCGGCATGCGGCAAAGCGTAAAACGAATATCTATGGCCGTCATATCATCGTCGTCTGTGAACATCTTGCCGATCATTTGCGGCAGGAACTCAATATCACTGATGCCGATATCAGAGTAATCCGTAATGGCTTTGAGTAGGGTTGCATGGATTGGTCGGCTTACGGGGCCGAAGGGGGAAATCGCCACCAGGATTGTGAATGAAGTGGCGCCGCAGATGCCGGACGTCGAATTCACGATTGTGGGCGGTCCTGTGGAGACCTCGCCGCAGTTGCATCCGGGTGGTAATGTCAAAATGCTGGGGTTTGTGCCGGATGTAAATAAGGTCTTCCGCGAGAATGATGTCATCATCGGTGCTGGTCGGGTTGCTGTAGAGGCGATGCGTGCTGGCTATCCGGTGATTGCTGTCGGTGAGAACCGCTATATCGGTCCCGTTAATGAACAGACCATCGCTATCGCGAAAGCGACCAACTTTGGTGATTGTGATTTGCTACACACATGGACTGGTGCAGAGCTGTTGCGGGATTTAGAAAAAATGCTTAATGGCCAGTTGAGCGTTCCACTGGAACACTATCGTGACTACCTGAGTGATTATGCAATTGACCGGGTATATCCACAAGTGATTGCAGTTTATCGAGAAGCGATTATCGATGATTATTTGGCTCGCTTTAGAGAAATTCCTGTTCTTACTTATCACCGAGTGCTGAAGCTGCCGCCCGCGGGGTCCAGGCATAATATTTATGTCACTGTCGATGAGCTTGAGGCGCAAATTATCAGCCTGAAGCGGCGTGGATTTGAGTTTGTGACATTCAAGGATATTGTCCATGGCGCTCACCCGAAAAAACCAGTCATTCTGACATTTGATGATGGGTACAAAGACAATTTCGAAAACCTGCTGCCATTGCTTGAGCGTTATGGCGCCCGCGCAGTGATTTATGTGCTCGGGGATCGTGGTATTCGCAATAACTATTGGGATATGGCCGATGGTGAGCCGGAGGCGCCACTGATGAATGATGCTGAGGTTCTCGCATGCCATCATAGTGGCTTAGTCGAGATTGCCTCTCATGGAATGACGCACGCTCGCCTTTCCGAATTGAGTGACGTCCTCGCAGATTATGAGATTCGCGAATCGAGACAGGTATTGGAGAAGTTATTAGGGGCGGAGGTGGTCTCTTTTGCCTATCCTTATGGTGAATATGGTCCACGAAACGTGATCTCGGTCAGAGAGACCGGTTATGCCTTTGGCGTGGGGACTGTTTCCGGGCCGGTGGCTATGGTAGATGATCGGATGCGAGTTCGACGGATAACAATGTTTCCCGGCACGACACCCATGCAGTTCAGGAAGAAAACGTCAGGTTGGTATTTGCGGTATTGCAAGCTGAAGGGTAAGGATTTCTAAATATGGTCAGAACGGTCGAGTCGTCAGGGCAATATGAGCTAGGACGCTACTACGAAGGTGTGCGTGGTGAGATGTTGGAGTTCTTGCCTAAGAAGCTAGAGAGAATTCTTGAGATCGGCTGTGGTGAGGCCGGCTTTGCCGAAGCAGTGAAGAGATTGACCGGCGCAGAAGCTTGGGGGCTTGAGCTCAATCAGCTAGCCGCTGGTGTGGCGGCTGAGAGATTAGATCAGTTGTTGCTTGGCGATGTGATCTCGCAAATGGATAATCTGCCAGATCAATATTTCGATTGTATTGTGATGAACGATGTGATCGAGCATCTCATTGATCCAGAAGAGTGTCTGACGCGGCTCAAAGAGAAGCTTGTATCTGGTGGCGTCATTGTATGTTCGATTCCGAATGTTAGACATTATACAAATCTATATAACATGCTTTTCAAGAAGCAGTGGCGTTATGAGGACGCTGGGATTTTGGATAGAACCCATCTCCGATTTTTTACTGAAAAGAGCATACGCGAGATGTTTGTGAGGCTAGGGTTTAATGTTCAGATATTAAAGGGAATAAATCGGACTACTCATCGGACGCCGAGAGTTGTGAATGCGTTAACCCTTGGCTGGTTGTCAGATGCCATGTTTCTACAATTTGGTTGTCGTGTGAGTCCTCGCTAGAGTTTTAAGGTAACGATTTGTAAAGGCGTAGTCCCGCAGCTTCTTTTATGGCGAGCTGAATTGGGTTACGTGGAGATGTTGCAAAGAGCTGGTCTCGATTGGCGATTAATAGTCTGAGTATGGGCCAATTGATGATGTGCTTTTCATGTTTTTTGTAATAGCCAATTAACTTTTGGAGCAATGGATCGGGTTGTTCTAGCCTGATTTGCAGATCTAGCATCTGTTGAAGATATGATATTTTATTGTCTAGACGTTGCTTCTGGCGTTGATATTTATTTTTATAACGCTGGTGGAAGTTGATGGTGGTGGGCTCACTTGCTTTCCCCGTTACACTCTGAGCATGTTGGCGATAATGTATCAGTGGTTGATCCAGGAATTTGATTGTGCCAAGTGTTGCAGCAATAAAAGCCACCCATTGGTCGTGAAATAAGGTATCAGGAATAGGCGAAATATATTCAACGATCTCGCGCCTGAATAGCATGGTATGCGCTGCCACGCAATTGCCAAGATAAAAAGACCGAGGACAGTGCCCGTCGACAAACTTTATCGAGTAACGTTGATCAAGTGTGGTATCGAGAAGTTGGCCGTCTTCACTCATTAGGCGTGAGTTAGAATAGATGAGGGTGTTATCATCAATTTTGCTGATCATAGCTTCGAGTTTGTTAGGTAGCCAGATATCGTCCTGATCGGCTGGAGCAATAAATAGTCCGCTGGCTTTGCAGCAGGCCTGTTCGAAGTTTTTACGGAACCCCAGGTTTGAGTTATTGATCCAGACTTTGAAGTTTTGGTTGTGTCGGTATTCGCTGAGAATTAAAGGAGTTTCATCGGTAGAACAATCGTCACAAACGATAATCTCAATCTTTTTATACGTTTGTCCAAAAATAGAATCAATCTGCTGTCGCAGATGTTTTTGGCCGTTGTAGGTGATAAGTACGACGGAGATTAGCGGAGATGCCATGGCTGTATGGATAAGAATAAATTATGTGTATTATATACAAATTTTAATAGTGCCGCATGCTGGAGTGACTGATGAAATATGAGAATACCTATACGGCGTGTCCCGCGTGTGGCGATAAGCAAATCCAGTTATTGATAAAGGACTTCAGAGGCAACCAAATTTTTCGCTGCCGTGCGTGCAGCGTCCAGTTTATGAATCCGGTATATGCGGATGCATATCTGGCAGATTATTACGCCGGATACTATGGTGGTGGAGAATCTGGGCAAGATATCGCTGCTTCACAGGAGCGAACCAACCGGGCAAAGCAGGTTTTTATTGACCGGTATTTTGAGCGTCCTGGCAGAGTGCTCGATTTCGGGTGTGGCAATGGAAATTTTGCGGATTTTGCAATGCGTCATGGTTGGCAAGTGGTTGGTTATGACGTGGATTGTGACGCCATGGCACGAGTTAGTGATCGTCTAAAGATTAATATTGCGTGCGGTCCATTGGATGGCGTGGATTGGCAGGATCAAAAATTCGATTTAATACATGCGCATCATGTGGTCGAGCATCTCAAACATCCGGTGCGTGATCTTAAGATTCTGGCGAATCTATTGGTGCCCGGCGGTTACATTTATATTGGTGTCCCCAATATTCACGCTTGGTCTGCCAGAGTTAAGTATCTAATGGAAAAATTGGGTCTGAAGCGTGGCAGAGTGGGCAAGTACTATGACTCAGATCACCATGTGTTTTATTATTCACCGCAGTCAATGCGTCGTTTGCTCGAGCTTTGTGGGTTTGAGATGGTGCTGTCGATGAATGGTGCAAAATCGACGGTGGGTAATGCCCGTGGGGTTCGGTACTGGCTTTATCGGTTGCAGAATTTAATATATTCTAGCTCTTCTTTCTTTGTGATTGCGCGTAAAAAGGTTTAAGAAGTGGCAAGCTTTACAATCCCATTCTTGCAAACAAACTCCTTGTTTTCCCGGTTACGGCGACTGATGGCCATATTGACTTCGGCATCCTGCCGCCGACTCTCGTGATAGAGATGGTAGGTTACGGCCTGGAACTTGATGTTCTTGGTGAACATGCCGAGGCCATTGAATCGCCATTCCAGATCGTCATCTTCGCCGCCGATACCCGGTAAGTCTTCATTGTAACCGTTAATTTTCTCGATGTCGGATTTGTAGCAGGAAAAGTTGCAACCCATGATGCCCAGTTGGCGGTTCTTGGCAAGGTTATGTAGAAAAGCTGAAGCAAATCCGACCTCATAGTCGCGGATGCCATCCCGATGCAATGGTATGGTGTGTAAGAAAAACCACATTCTATTTTCATATTGCTGAGCGAGATTTGGTGATTTTCTGATTTTGGTGGATTCTTTGGGGCCAAGATAGACTCGGCGCGCGGTACAGATACGGGCGGACTCGGCGTGGCGCAGGTGCATTTCTATCAAGCGCGAGTGGGGGATGCAGTCGCCATCAATAAAGATTAAATAGGGAGCTTGAGCGTTAGCGATAGCCTGGTTAACGGCCCGGGTTTTGCGAAAGCCTTTATCTTCCTGGGTCAGATGCCGTAAATTAAGTGAGCGTGGTGCCTGGTTGGCGATGTAGTCGGCCATGGCTGGACAGCCTCCATCCTCGGTAACGATCACCTCAAAATGGGATTCCGTCTGGCGGGTTAGCGCCAGGAGGATGCAGTGAAGCGCCTCGACATCTTTATAGACAGCGATAATTACGCTCGCTTTAGGGGGGGTGTGATCTTGCATTTGAGACGGAAGCAGTGTGCAATGTTGATGCTGGTATTATACTTGTGCTGCGTTCGAAGGTCGAATCCAATAATTTTAATAATTGCTCAACAATATGATAGTTAAGGGGTTTTATAGTGTTTAGGGCGTGTGTTGTTTGTCAGAGCTGTGATCATGTACGTAGTTATTGTGACATGAAGGGCTATCATTATCTTAAGTGTGGTTTCTGTGGATTGGTGTATATCGACGAACTGGAGCGCACCGATAAAATCTACAAGGCTTATAGCGGCGGCTTGTTAAAGTCTCTGCGCCGTAAATTGATTTCGCCATTTCGGCGCTTTCATCATGATCGCAGTTTTACTCAGTCGATGGCACGGGCGGAGACGATTTTTGGTTTTGCTGCCCAGCAGGTGAATTCCGTTGGCAAGTATTTGGATATTGGCTGTAACAAATGTTACTTGTTAGCCCATGGCATCAAACAGGGCTGGGATGTATATGGCTGTGAGTTGGTGCCGGAGTTGTCGGCGCCATTTCGTAATTCCTACAAACAGTATCGTGAGCATATTTATTGCGGCCGTTTTGTTGATGTTCGTCCAAAATTTGAAAACAATACCTTCGAACTAATTACAGCAATCGATGTAATCGAACATTTTGAGGATGTGGTTGCTGATATGCGCGGGATTTTTGACATTCTCAAGCCGGGGGGTGCCTTTGTGATCCAAACGCCAGATGCGGCCTGCGAACAGGCCAAGCGTGGTGGTTGCCATTGGGGCGCATTAAAGCCTTTGGAGCATTTGCACCTGTTTAATCAAAAAAGTTTGGAGATGATGGCGCGGCGTGTTGGTTTTCGTGATGTCCAAGCCGTTCAGAAACCTTTTGAAGAGGCGGACGGGAATTTTGTTGCGGTGTTACGCAAGTAGAGGCGATTCACGAATCGCCCTTATATGGGTTTAACGCGGGGCGATTCGTGAATCGCCCCTACCGTAAACGATACTGCCGTTCCGTATACGCCGTCTGCGCAAAGGTCGGATAAGCGAGCGCTTTGTCGACCAGCTCGTTGAACTGTTCAGTCTCAGTCAATTTCCCATCTCGATAGAAGAAACTCTTCGGGGCCAGATCTTTCTGCAAGATCACGACACGGTCACTTTCCATATATGCCTGTAGCGTATTGAACAGCATAATAGCGCGGCCAGGCAGGGCGCGCGCCTCGGCGCGGGTCAGATCGCGGCCGGGCATCGGATTGATGGTGGAAACGCCGAGTAACGACAATATCGTCGGGTCTAGATCAATCTGGCTGGCGATATTGGTGTATTTTTCCGGCTTGATATCGGCCCCGAGAACCAGCGCAGGGATATGGAAACGCTCGATAGGCACCAGTGAGTTACCGTAGACGCGGGAGTTATGGTCGGCGACGATCAAAAATAGTGTGTTATTCCAGTAGGGCGCTTTGCGCGCCTGGGCGATGAACTGACCGAGCGCATAGTCGGCATATTTGACGGCGTTGTTGACGGTGTTTTTCTCTGGTTCGTAAAGCTCGATCCGGCCATCTGGAAACTGGAACGGCGAGTGATTGGATGAGGTGAATACCAAACTGAAGAATGGTTTATCGCCTTGTTGCAAGAACTGTTCGTGAGCTTTGTTGAATAAATCTTCATCAGACACGCCCCACGATCCCCTGAATACAGGGTTCGGATAGTCGTTCTGATCGGTGACATGTTTAAAGCCATTGCTCATGAAGAAACGGCGCATGTTGTCGAAGTTGGCGTCGCCGCCGTAGATGAAGCCGGTGTCGTAACCTTGTTCCTTTAATGCTTGGGCGATGGTAAAGAAATCTTTTTGCGAGTTGTTGAGTTTAACAACGCCGCCCGCCGGGAGGGGAGGAAAGCCGGCGCTGACGGCTTCGATGCCGCGAATGGAACGGGTACCGGTGGCATAGAGGTTTTCAAACCACAGGCCTTCATCGCCAAGCTTGTCGAGATTGGGCGTGAGTGGCAGGCCGCCGAGACGGCCGACGAATTCAGCGCCCAGACTTTCTTCCAGTACAATGACCAAATTCAGTGGCCGGGCGCGTGTTACCGTGGCCTGTTGTTTGTGCAGCATTGGTAGCGCCGGGTTGATGAATGCGCTTTCAGGGAAGCCGGTTTCTGCCTTGACGATTTTGATGGCCTGCTCGGCAGGCATATGGCCAAATTTGAAGCCGCCTTCGGCCTCGAAATTGGCCAAATAAATTGAATACAGCACAGTGTACGCAGAGTTCAGTGGTAGCTCGTTGACCATTGAATCCTGGGTGAGATAGACCGTGGCGGGTCCCGCGGCGCGATGGTCAAGGCTGGAGCGTCCGAGGGCGACGAAACTGAAAAACAGTGCTGGAACCAGCAGCAGCGACGGCAGAATCCGGGTCGGGTGCTCCAGGCGCCATTGTTTGTGCATGAAGCGGAAAAAATAACGGGTGCTAAGCGGTATCAGAATGGCGGCGATCAATAGTTGCAAAGGATATTGCGCCAACAGTGTCGAGGATACTTCTTTGTAGTGATTGAGGTATTCGACAAAAATGTGATTTGGGCGCGAGTCGTATTGATTGATGAACGATGGCGTGGAAAGCTCCATGAAGATGATGAAGGTGAACCATGCGGTGATATAAATTACGAAGAACTTTTTCCAGAAGTTGAACAGGCTGATGCGTGTTGTGAACAGCGGTGTCAGCGAGGCCGGAATGATCAGGATCATGGCCAGCATGATCAGATCAAAACGTAGCCCCTGAATGAAGATAAAGGAAAAATTACCGGTATCGTTCACCCGGCCAAATTGCCATAGCGTGAGACCGAGACGCGACAACGTCAGGACGGCGATGATGGCCAGCATCGGCGCCAGGATCAGGCGCAGGGATTTGAGACTATGAATGAGAGGCATGTTCTGATTTTGCTCTTGATAAATATTTGTTTACGGCCCGATCGATGGCGGCACATACATCTGCCACCTGAATGCGTTCCATAGTGCCCGGATCTCGAACCCGGATACCCCAGGGTAGTTCGGCCACCGGTTTGCCGTATTTTGCCTGAACCGCCTCCGGGTACCTGGAGACCACGAGATCGGGATTCAAGTAGGGACGGGCCCGGTCCGGATTGGTGGTGGCGTACAGACCGATCACCGGGGTGCCAACGGCAGTGGCCAGGTGGGCCGGGCCGGAGTCTGGGGCGATCACCAAATCGGCAGCCGCCAGTACGGCCAATAGCTCTTTGATCCCGGTTTGACCGATTAAGTTCACTACCGGCGCCTTGGTGGTGGCGCAAATCTGGGCACCATAATCGTGTTCAATGGCACTTGGGCCGCCGCACAGGACCACCTGCATGCCATAAACGCTGGCTGCATGGTCGGCGACGGCAGCGTAACCCTTGGCGGTCCAGTTGCGGTAACTCATGCTGGAACAGGGGCTGATGACCAGGGTTGGCCCGTTATCCGGCAGGCAGTGATGGGCAAACTCGCAGGCCACTGCCGGGATCGGGATCTTCCACTCCAAAACATGTTCTTCGATGCCGAGGGCCTCGGTGAAAGCGAAGAAACTGTCGATCACATGTTGCCGCGGCTTGGTCGCGATGCGTCGATTGGTGAATAGCCATTGCAAATCCTTGGCGCGACTGCGGTCGAACCCGAGTCGAATGTCAGCCGAAATCAAGAGACTGGCCAGGCTGGCGCGCAAAGACATTTGCATGTGCAGTAACACGTCAAAGCGGCGGCCACTCATTTGCTGGCGCAGTTGTGTGTAAGCGCAGAGTCCTGCATTCTTGTCAAAGACAATGAATTCAACGTCAGGAATATCAGAAACAAGTTGATGCTCCAGCTTGCCTATCACCCAGGTAATCTTGGTCTGTGGCCAGTGTTTTTGCAGCGTGCGGACGATGGGCAACGTATGGCTGATATCGCCAAGGGCAGAGAGACGCAGCAGGCAAATATTTTTTGGCGCTGCAGCCAACGGTAGTTTCATGATATGACGGGATTAACTCTTGCGCCGATAATCGGCATAGGATTTTTCTTCCACCAATGCCGAACCGACCTTGACGTTGATCGTACGCTTGACCGCCGCGCGCTCGTCATTGGTCACATACACGGCGCGTGCCAGCTCGATAAATTGCTGATCAAAGGTGCCATCACGCTCTTTATCGCGGATGTCATCTTCGATGATCCACAGTTTTTCATTGATGGCCTTAAGCTGAGCGATTTCGGCGGCGATGTTGTGTTTTGAAAATGGCGACTTGGCCCAGGTCTGGCGCAAGGTGTTGAGTTCGGTATGGATGTTTTTGAGTTTGGCGGGATCGCTGATGCGTTCGGCCTTGATTTCGAGGATGGTAATTTTGTCGAGGAATTCCCCAACCGAAATTTCAGTGGTTAGATTCATGGTGTCTTTATTTCGTAGATATATAGGTGATAATAGGGCGCAATGTTACTGGATGGTCGCTGAAAAGGCCACCAGCCGCCCCGAGAGGTGGAGGAGGGGCCCCTGCTCTGCGCCTCGGGTGAGCCACCCTCGGTGGGACGGTGCCGTCAGGGGCTAGGGCGTCGCCGATGACTGGCCGGACTTCAGAGAGGAAACTAATCGTTTGAAAATGCTGGTGATTCGAGTGGGCCGAGTGGGCGATATGCTGATGATCACGCCCGCTGTAAGGGCGCTGTTGGACCAATATCCCGAGGCTGAGCTGCACTTGTTGACCAGCGCCGATGGCCAGCGGGTGTTTAAGGGTTTTTCGCCGCGACTGACGACTTTCCTCCTCCATGATCGCAAGGCGCTGTTGGCCGGGTTACATCTGAAGCGGTTGTTGAAACAGGTGCAGGCGACGGGCTACGACAGTGCCTTTTGTTTTGAGCTTAATCCCAGTTTTGCACCGTTTTATCAGGCCGCTGATGACGGTGGCCATTGCATCGACATGAGCCAGCCCGAGGCTCACTATGCCCGTCGCTGTCTGGATGTCGTTGCCCATGCAGTTAATAAGCCGATGGATGGATATTGGCTGACTCTGCCGGTTACCGAGGAGGCGCGCGCCAAGGCACGAGGAATACTGGCTGACGCTGGGATTGACGACCAAACGTTTGTGATCGGAATGCATCCCACTTATAGCGGCCTGAAAAAGGTGGCATGGCGGCGAAACATGGATACCGGTCGCCGCTGGCCAGCAATCGCCTTTGCCGAGTTGGCCAAGTTGCTTGTTGCCCATGGGGAAGAACATAAGCTGAAATTGCGCATTATTATGGATCTGATGCCAGAAGAAGCAGCTGTTGGTGAAGAAATCGTGCAGTCGAGCGGAGGTAAAATCACCATGCTTACCCCACCGCTGGATTTTCAGCGTTATAAAGCTATCCTGCAGCGTATGAATCTGTTGATCACCACCGATACCGGGCCGATGCATATCGGCGGCGCAGTGGGGACACCACTGGTCGCCTTGTTCGGTGGCACTAATCCGGAAGACAGCGGTGCTTATGTGCCTGCTGAGCGTTATCAAATCGTGCAATCACCGACTAAACTGATTGCCGATATCACCCCAGCGCAGGTTTTTGACGCCTGTCAGAGGTTTCTACCCAATTCATGAATATCGACGCCCAAGAAATTAAGCAAGGTGACAGCTTCATCCTGTTCGATGCGGCGATGATTGCGGCTCCAGCGGCTGACTTCTTTGAGCTGGAATATTGGCGAAATTCGAACGCTATGGTGAGCAGCGCCCAAGGACGCGCTGCGGCATGCATCTTTCGCTACCAAGATCATGAGTATGTATTGCGTCGTTATCGGCGTGGCGGCTGGATGGCTAAACTCAGTGCCGATCGTTATCTTTGGACTGGTTTGGAACAAACCCGCGCCTGGTGCGAATGGCATCTGTTGGCAGAGATGTATCAGCAAGGTTTGCCGGTGCCGCGGCCAGTCGCGACGCGGGTGCGGCGTCATGGTCTGTGCTATAGCGCCGATCTGATTACCTTGCGGCTACCGAACGTTGAGACCTTGGCAGATCGATTGGCGCAAACCGCTTTGCCTGAATCGCAGTGGAAAATTGTTGGGCGCACGATTCGACGCTTTCATGACGCGGGTATCTTTCACGCCGATTTGAACGCGCGGAATATTTTGCTGGCTGAGGCCGGGCAAGTCTTCTTGATAGATTTTGATAAAGGCGAGCGGCGTGTGCCGGATTCAAGCTGGCAACGGGAAAATTTGCAACGCCTGCAACGTTCATTAAACAAGATTAAAGCGATTACAGCCGATTTTAACTTCGATGAAACGGCGATGCAGCGGCTGATGAAAGGATATCTGAAATAGGAGCGCCTCTGGCGCGATCATCGCGGCAAAGCCGCTCCTGTGGTTATGTTTGCAGGTCGTAGGGTGCGCCGCATGCACCATTAACTACGGCTATAGCCGGGTGCTTCACGATTTTGTAAAACTGTATTCACACAAGTGCATCAGTCTTGGCCGCCATAATAAAATCATTTTTATGCAGCCCCTTTATCTTGTGGCTCCACCATGAGACCGTCACCTTGCCCCATTCCGTCAATATCGCAGGGTGATGGTCTTCCTGGTCGGCGAGTTCTCCGAGTTTGTTGGTAAATGCCAGTGCTGTTTTGAAATCTTTAAAGGTGAATGTCCGGCGTAAACGCTTAACGCCGTCAATTTCAACAATTGTCCAATCAGGAATTTGTTGCATATATTCATCGATCTCCTTTGGCGTTGCCAAGGGAGCGCCGATCTGACAGGCCTCACATTTTAGTTTGCGTAGAGTATTCATGGTTGGCTCCTTAAGTTTTGTCTGTCCGCGCCAAACCCGGAGAGCTTAGGGCTCAGTCATCGACCACTTCAGCCACGGAGTCGCGAGGCAATTGTCGCTACATGCTTGCCCTGATATCTCGCGGCCGCTAATTCGTTATCGCTGGGCATGCGTTCGCCTTTACCTCCAGCAATGGTGGACGCGCCATACGGTGAACCGCCGGTAATTTCGTCAGTGCGCATCTGACCCTGAAAGCTGTAGGGCAGGCCAACGACAACCATGCCGAGATGTAAAAGTGTTGTATGAAAGCTCAGAATGGTGGATTCCTGTCCGCCGTGTTGTGTCGCCGAACTGGTAAAAACACTGCCTGCCTTGCCGACAAGGTCGCCGCTTAACCAAAGCTTGCCAGTGGCATCCAGGAGCTGACGCATTTGGCCGCACATGTTGCCAAAGCGAGTCGGAGTGCCGAATACCAACGCATCTGCCGCACCAAGTTCTTCAACTGTGCAGACAGGAATGTGTGCTTGTTGCTCAGCAGACTGTAAGGCGCCCATTTTATCTAGAACGTTATTAGGCAGGGTTTCGGGTACTCTGCGAAGTTCGGCATTTATACCTGAAATTTCTTTGGCACCTTCGGCAACAGCCTCTGCCATTTTTAAAATGTGTCCGTACATAGAATAATAAACGACAAGAATTTTCATGGCCGTCCTCCTTGGTAAGTGACCAATAATGGAGTTTGTTTACAGCGTTTGTGTCGAACGCTGTTTCATCATACGAAAAATGATGGATTACTTGCGTGGTGTGTCGTCCAGTGACTTTTCAATAATAGCAAATCTTCCCGATTATGATATGAGCCGGTGAGGATCATCTACTAATAATGTAGAAACTGCTTTTAATCTCTGCGGGTGTAATTCCCCGCGGCTCGTTGCGTTTATTTGGCTTGCTGCAAATTTACATATAACCCAATTCATTAGGTCAGTTCTTCATGCAAAGCACTTTTGACCTGTTGACGATTGCAAACCATTCTCTGTAAGTGGTTGCATCGGAACTATATAGGACTACAATTGTCCTATATAGCATATTGAGGTGTAGCATGTTGCGAATGAGCAAGCTGACGGACTATGGCATCGTCATTATGAGTTATCTGGCAAAAACCCCGCAGCAAATGCAGTCTGCCACCGAGATTGCAGTCAATGTCGGGGTTGCGCTGCCGACAGTGAGCAAGATCCTGAAAATCCTGACGCGGGAGGGATTTTTAACCTCCCAGCGTGGCTTGAAAGGCGGTTACTCGCTGGCGTTTTCGGCAGACGAGATTTCGATTGCTGATCTGGTTGATGCCCTGGAAGGTCCAATTGCGCTGACTGAATGTAGTTACGCCAAAGGTATGTGCCAACAGGAACGCAGCTGTTCAGTGCGCCAAAACTGGTTGCGGATCAATCAGGTGATACATGACACCCTGGACGGCATCCGTCTGGCACAAATGAACGGCACTATCAGCGCCAGCTCGCTGCGCTAGCGTGCAAGACACTAACCGAGGGAACCTCTGATTAATCTGGAGAACTTATGTCAAAAGAAGCGCTTAATATTAGTCAAATCATCGCCAAGGATTATCAGGCGGGATTTGTCACCGAGATTGAAAGCGATACGCTGCCGCGCGAATTGAATGAAGAGGTTATTCGCACCATTTCTGCCAAGAAGAATGAACCCGAGTTCATGCTGCAGTGGCGCCTTGATGCCTATCGTCACTGGCTGACCATGCGAGAGCCAAGCTGGGCGCATATCAAGCATCCGCTAATCGACTATCAGGCGATCAGCTATTATTCAGCGCCTAAGCAACAGGCTCGCCCCATGAGTCTGGATGAGGTTGACCCTGAATTACTTCGCACCTATGAAAAACTTGGTATCCCGCTAAGGGAGCAAGAGATGCTGGCTGGTGTGATAGCGGTCGATGCCGTTTTCGACAGCGTTTCGGTGGCGACTACCTTTAAGGAGACACTGGCCAAACAAGGTATCATTTTCTGCTCTTTTTCCGAGGCCGTGCAGAAACATCCTGAGCTGGTGCAGCGCTATCTCGGTACGGTTGTTCCGCCAGGTGACAATTTCTTTGCCGCGCTGAATTCAGCGGTTTTCAGCGACGGTTCGTTCTGCTACATCCCCAAAGGTGTGCACTGCCCGATGGAGCTGTCGACCTATTTTCGTATCAACGCCGCCACCACCGGTCAGTTTGAACGCACGCTGATTATCGCCGATGAAGGTAGTTATGTCAGCTATCTGGAAGGCTGCACGGCACCGATGCGCGACGAAAATCAGTTGCACGCCGCGGTAGTGGAGCTGATTGCGCTCGACAATGCACAGATCAAATATGCGACGGTTCAAAACTGGTATCCCGGTGATGAACAAGGAAAAGGCGGCATCTACAACTTTGTTACCAAGCGCGGTGATTGCCGTGGTGTAAACTCAAAGATCTCCTGGACTCAGGTAGAGACAGGCTCGGCCATCACCTGGAAATATCCCAGTTGCATCTTGCGCGGTGATAATTCGGTCGGCGAATTCTATTCCGTCGCGCTGACCAGCAAGTATCAGCAGGCGGATACCGGTACCAAGATGATTCACATCGGCAAAAATACGCGTAGCACTATTCTTGCCAAGGGTATCTCCGCCGGCCATGGCCAAAATGCTTATCGTGGACTGGTGAAAATTCACAAGGATGCCGAGCATGCGCGTAATTACACCCAATGCGATTCGCTGTTGCTGGGTGATCAATGCGGTGCCCACACCTTTCCCTATATTGAGGTCAAAAATGCCACGGCAAAGGTTGAGCATGAGGCTTCCACCTCGAAAATCGGCGAGGATCAGTTGTTCTACTGCAGACAGCGCGGCATGTCGCAGGAAGACGCGGTTTCGATGATCGTTAATGGTTTCTGTAAGCAGGTGTTTCGCGAGTTGCCGATGGAGTTTGCGGTCGAAGCGCAGAAACTGATGAATGTCAGTCTGGAAGGAGCAGTGGGATGAGCGTGATCAGCAAGCACGAAGTGATATTACAGATCGACAACCTGCATGTCAGTGTTGGTGGCAAGCCGATTTTGCGCGGCATCGACCTGACCGTCAGGACAGGTGAAGTGCATGCCATCATGGGGCCGAATGGCTCTGGCAAAAGTACGCTCGCGTACATTCTGGCCGGCCGTGAAGGTTATCAGATCACTGAAGGCACAATCCGCTATCGCGGCGAGGACTTAACTCAGCTGGTGCCGGAACAACGCGCAAGGCAAGGTATCTTTCTCGCTTTTCAGTATCCGGTGGAAATCCCCGGTGTGGCGAACGTCTATTTGCTGAAATCCGCGCTCAACGCGATCCGGCTGGAACGGGGGCTGGAGGCGTTGGATGCCGTGGAGTTTCTCGAGCGGGTACAGGAAAAGATGGCCAAAATCGATATGAAGCCGGATTTTCTACAGCGCAATGTGAACGAAGGTTTTTCGGGCGGCGAAAAAAAACGCAACGAGATATTGCAAATGGCGCTGCTGGAGCCAACGCTGGCGATCCTTGATGAAACCGATTCGGGACTCGATATCGATGCGCTCCGGACCATCGCCAATGGTGTCAATGCCATGCGCAGTCCTGAGCGGGCCATGATAATGGTGACGCACTACCAACGCCTGCTTGATTACATCGAGCCTGATTTTGTCCACGTCATGAGTGGCGGCCGTCTGGTTAAATCGGGTGGTAAGGAGCTGGCGTTGGAACTGGAAAAAAGGGGTTACGAGTGGATTGAGGTGCAAACGCCAAATGCGGTGGCACGGGCAGCGGCGGGAGTCTGAACGTTATGAATACCGCAAGTGCCATAGAGTTTTATCAGCAGGAGTTTAACGACGCCACGGCTAAATTACCGGCCCGTAATTCCACCCGCGTGCAACGCTTGCGCCTCGCCGCGCTGGCTCGCTTTACAACGTTGGGTTTTCCAGGCGTTCGTGACGAGGCATGGAAATATACCCGCCTTACTTCATTTGAAAAGCAGCAATTTAAAATCGTCGCTAAAAATGAAATCAAGCTTGGCGACGCTGTGTTGCAGGCATTGGCGAAAAGTCATGATTTGCCAGGGTACACACTGGTATTTATCGACGGCTATTATGCACCGCACGTTTCCGCAGGCGATCAGTTACCGGATGGGATTTCTATGATCTCGCTGGGCCGGGCATTGGAACAGGAAGATGACGTCGTCATGCAGGCTCTGGAGCAGGTGAACGAGAACCTAAGCAACGGTTTCACCGCCCTGAACATGGCCTATCTGTCCGATGGTGTCAGCCTGCGGATTGCCAAAAATACTGTGATACCGGCACCGGTCAATTTGGTATTCATTAACCAGGGACGCGAAAACAGTGGTACCTATCTGCGCCACTTGATAACTCTGGAGCCTGGCAGTCAGGCGAGTATTACTGAGACCTATATTGGCCTTGGTGACAACAGCTACTTCACTAACAGCCAAACTGAAGTCATGGTGGGCGAAAATGCTCGGCTCGATTATTACACGCTGCAGCAACAGGGAAATAAAGCGGTTCACGTTGCTGGATTGAACGTCGTACAGCAGGCCGATAGCCGCTTCGCCTATCACTGCTTTTTGCTGGGTGGCCAGCTGGCGCGACAAGATTTTAAAACTGTCCTGGCGGCCGAAGGCGCGGAATGTTTGGTCAACGCCTTGCTGCTGGGTCAGGGACGGCAACACATCGATCTCCATACTCATGTCGAGCACGCCGTGTCCCACTGCGCCAGCCGCGAGTACGTGCGTGCCATTCTCGACGAGCGGGCGCGCGGTGTGCTGGATGGTAAGGTGATCGTTCAGCCGCAGGCGCAAAAGACGGATGCGCGCCTGGTGAGCAACAATCTGTTGCTTTCGCACCATGCGGAAATGGACGTCAAGCCGCAGCTCGAAATTTATGCCGATGATGTCAAATGTGGCCACGCTGCTACGGTCGGACAATTGGATGATAACGCCCTGTTTTATTTGCGTTCACGTGGCCTGGACGAAACAACTGCCCGTACCTTGATGACCTATGCCTTTGCCGCCGATATTATCGGTCGCGTGCCTAAGGGGGTACTGCGTGACAGTTTTCAGCAGCGCGTCTTGACCCACATGCCACAGGCGCTGCATGTCAGGGGGCTGCTATGAATACGACCGCATGTGATGTCCGGCCAGCCGCCTCAGCCGAGACCGGCTTTGATGTCGAAAAAATCCGCCACGATTTTCCGATTCTGCAGCAAGAGGTGTATGGCAAGCCGCTGGTCTATCTCGACAATGGTGCCAGCAGCCAGAAGCCGCAATGTGTCATCGATGCGATCACTCAGTGTTACGCGCACGATTACGCCAATGTTCATCGCGCAGTGCACGCACTGGGCGAACGTGCAACGCAGGCCTATGAAGGCGCGCGCGGTAAGCTCAAGTCATTCATCAATGCCCGCGATGAAAAGGAGATCATTTTTGTCCGTGGCACCACCGAGGCGATCAACCTGGTGGCGCAGAGCTATGTCCGGCCGCGCCTGAAATCAGGTGATGAGATTTTGATCACTGGCATGGAGCACCATTCCAATATCGTACCGTGGCAAATCGTCTGTGAACAAACCGGCGCGATTTTACGCGTGGTACCGATCACCGATGATGGCGAGCTGGAGATGGAGCAAGCGCTGCGCCTGATGACACCACGCACCCGGCTGGTAGCGTTGACGCATATCTCCAATGTGCTGGGGACGATTAACCCGCTGCAGCGGATAATCCAAGCCGCCCACAGCATGGATATTCCCGTGCTAGTGGATGGTGCCCAGGCCGTGCCGCACATGGCCGTGGACGTGCAGGCGCTTGATTGTGATTTTTACGCCTTCTCTGGTCACAAGATGTATGGTCCCAGCGGAATCGGCGTGTTGTACGGCAAGCAAGAATTGCTGGAAGAGATGCCGCCCTATCATGGCGGCGGCGACATGATCCGCAGCGTCAGTTTCGAGAAGACCGAATACAATGTGCTGCCATACAAATTCGAGGCCGGCACGCCCCATATTGCCGGTGTCATCGGTCTGGGCGAGGCGGTTGATTACTTAACGGGTATTGGTCTGGCGGCGGTAGCGCAGCACGAGAAAACGTTGCTTGATTATGCCAGCGCTGTGCTGAGCGAGATACGCGGTTTGCGGATCATCGGTCAGGCGCGAGAGAAAGCGAGCATTGTCTCATTTACCATCGAAGGTATTCATCCGCACGACATCGGCACCATCGTCGATCGTGAAGGAATCGCCATCCGCGCCGGTCATCATTGCGCGATGCCGCTGATGCAACGTTATGGATTGCCGGCGACGGCACGCGCTTCGTTTGGAATTTATAACACGCTTGAGGAAATAGACAGCCTGGTCAATGCGTTGCATAAAGCGCAGGAGTTATTCGGCGTATGAATGATGTCCGCGATCTTTATGAAGCGTTGATTTTGGATCATAACCGTCAGCCGCGTAATTTCGGGAAACCGGTGGGATGCAATTACCAGTCGCACGGGATTAATCCCTTGTGCGGCGATGATATTACAGTCTATCTTACAGTGGAGAACGGCATGATCAAAGATGTCGGCTTTAGCGGCCAGGGATGCGCTATCTCGACCGCCTCTGCCTCGTTGATGACGGAGGCACTCAAGGGCAAAACCGTCGCAGAAGCTGAGGAACTGTTCAGTCACATGCACCATCTGTTGACGCGGGAAAATGGTGTGGCGTCGGATTTGAGCGGTCTCGGCAAACTGAAAGTATTGGCCGGCGTACACGAATTCCCCGCGCGCGTTAAATGCGCTACTTTGGCTTGGCATACCATGCATGCGGCGCTGCATGGTGAAAAGTCCACTTCCACTGAATAGATAAGGCAGGTACACCGTGTTTGATAAATGGTGGGGACAATCGGAAAATCAAGGAGCTTCAGGTGCCGATGTGGTACCTGAAGCGCAGCGCCCAGCAGAAGATGAAGCGCTGAAACAGCGCGTGATTGAAATGCTGCGCACGATTTATGACCCGGAAATCCCAGTGAATATTTATGATCTCGGCTTGATATACGAGATTCATGCGTCGAATTACGGCTGCGTCAATATCAAAATGACACTCACCACCACCGGTTGTCCGGTGGCGCAGAGTTTTCCAGGTGTGGTGCAGGCACATATCATGACAGTGGCAGGGGTCACGGAAACCAATGTCGAGATTGTGTGGGAGCCGCCCTGGAGCCGTGAGCGGATGTCGGATGCTGCCAGGTTGCAGCTTGGAATCTATTGATGCAGCACAAACTAATGAGGTAGTCCATGTCGGATTGGGTAGCGGTGGCTCGCGTTACTGATTTTCCAGCCGGGGAACGGCGCGTTGTTGATGTCGAAGGCGCCATCATTGCCGTCTTTAATCTCCAAGGAAAATATTACGCTATTGAAGATGTCTGTACTCATGATGGCGGCGAGTTAGCCAGTGGCGAGCTTGTCGGTGACGATGTCATCTGTCCCCGCCATGGTGCCCGCTTTTGCATCAAAACGGGGGAAGTCAAAGCACCGCCCGCGACTCAGCCTGTCGATATCTTCCCGGTACAGGTGTTGAATGGTGTGGTTCAGGTCAAGGATGATCGTTGGGACCAGTAGGGGCGATTCATGAATCGCCCCTACAAATATTTTTCGAGGGCATGAAGATAACGCTCGGTTACGTCATAGTTTTTACTTAATGCATGTTGTGCCGCTTGTCCCATGGTCACGAGTTTGTCGGGGCTGACGAGCAGTTCGCGGATCTTTTCGATGAGTTCATCGTAATTATTGACCTGAACAGCGGCTTGATTGTGCAGTAATAACTCGCTTTCGTCACGGAAGTTGTCCATGTGCGGGCCAAAGATCGCAACCTTGCCGAGTTGTGCCACCTCTAGAATATTCTGGCCACCACGTGGAATTAACGAGCCGCCGACAAAAACCAGAGAAGCCCCGGCGATAAAAGACGGAAGCTCGCCAAAGGTATCGGCGAAGTAAATCTGTGTGTCGCGGGTCACCGGTTGCTCAAGACTGCGTAAGGCGCAGTTCATCCCCAAGTCCCTGAATTGTTTGACCAGTGTTTCACCACGATGTGGGTGGCGTGGCACGATCACCAATAAATAATCACGATCCAGGCCAGCCTTGAACCAGGCGCGACTGATTTGTAATTCTTCATCGGCGTGAGTGGAGGCGGCGAGCACCCAGGGACGGGACAGAGAAATCGTCGGCATTGATGTATTATTCGCGGGTTGAGAGAATTTGAGATTGCCAAGGGTTTCAATGTGTTCAGATGGCACTCCCAGCGCTTGAAAATGTTGTCCATCGGCAGCGGAGCGAGCCAAAACCTGAGTGACATTGCGCAAAGCCTGCTGGTAAATGGCACGTATCCAGGCCGGCTTGTTTAACGTGCGGCGCGATAGCCGCCCATTGATGATAATCAACGGTATATTGCGTTGAAGACATTCGGCGTAGAGCCGCGGCCAGATTTCGGTTTCCAAAACGATTAATGCACGGGGCTGGATGTGATCCAAACAATGTTGTACCGCAGATTGAAAATCCAGTGGCAAGAAAAAATGTCCGATGCCAGCGGGCAAGCGACGGGCACAAGTTTCGGCGCCACTGGCGGTGATCGTGGATACGATCAACGGTAACTGCGGATGATGATGACGCAAGGCATCAATCAACGGTCGCGCCGCATTAACCTCGCCGACGGAGGCCATGTGCAGCCAGAGCGGATGATCGTTGCGTAATGGTAACTGCTTGCCTAAACGCTGTTTGGAAAGGCGCATGTTGTCGCTGCGCAATCCTTGCCAAATGCTGTGCGCTGCCAGCAGCGGAGATAATGCGGTAAAAATAAACCGGTAACGCCAGTCAGGTTTAGCGCTGGTAGGCATTGACTTCTCCAGCAGGACGGTTCTTGAAGCGGCGGTGTGTCCAGAGATACTGGGCGGGCGCTTTGCGTACTTCCTTTTCGATCAAGGCATTGGTACGAGTCGTGTCAGTAAGATCATCACCGGAAGGGAAGTGCTCCAATGGTGGTTGAATCGTCAGTTGATAGCCGGAGCCATCGTCCAAGCGGTGAACAAAAAAAGGGACTATCGCGCAGCCGGTCATTCTGGCGATGCGTGTCGTGGCCGTCAGGGTGGCGGCAGGGATGTTGAAAAAAGGTGCAAACACTGCGTTGATAGTACCGAAGTCCTGGTCCAGTGCATACCAGCAGGTGTGACCTTGCTTCAGGGTGCGGATAAGATCACGGATGTCATTACGATCGATAGCGCGTTCAAATTGACGTTCGCGGCTGCCACGCATCACGGCTTCGAATAACGGGTTACGATGTGGTTTGTACATCACATAAAATGGGACATGCAGCGCCAATAGTCGGCCACCGATTTCCAGGCAAGTGAAATGGGCGCTGAATAACAGCACACCTTTGCCTTGAGCTTGGGCAGCGTGCAGATGCTCCAGTCCCTGTATATGACAGAGTGGCTCGAGTTTTTGTTGCGGCCCCCACCAGCACCAGGCAATTTCGAATAGCGAGATACCCGTTGAGCGAAAATTCTGTCGCAGCAATGCTTGCCGTTCCGATAGGCTTAGTTCCGGAAAACAGAGCAGCAGATTGGTGGCAGCGATGTGGCGCCGCCGGGGCAATAGCCAATACATGAGGTCGCCGGTGACTGAGCCAAGTAACAGCAGGCCGCGATAGGGCAGGAAACAGCTCAGCCGCAACAGACCAAGGCCGAGCCACAACAGCCAATAGCGAGGGCCGAGAAACGAGAGGGGATTGAAAGAGGTGCCAGATTGGTCGCTCAAAGTCCGATGACGCTCTATAAAAATAAAGCGGTCAGTTTACCGCGATATGATCCACAGTAGTTAATGTACCAGCCAGTTGTTGATCTGTTCCAGGTCGGTGCCAGCCAAAATTCCCGAGGCTTGTTTCAGTCGTAACGTGGAGAGGATGTAGTCATAGCGGGCGCGGGAGTGGTTGCGCTTGGCGAGGAAGAGGTTGCGGCGCGAAGTGAGTACATCGACCGTCGTGCGGGTGCCGACCTGGTAACCGGCTTCGGTGGCATCAAGTGCGCTTTGTGACGAAACAACGGCTTGTTGCAAGGCTTTGACGCGGCCAATTTCAGTCAACACGCCGAGATAGGCGTCACTGGTTTCGCGCACCACGGCGCGGCGTTGTTGTTCCAGTCCTTCCTTGGATTGAGTGAGCTGGGCCTGACCTTCACTAATCCCGGCAGAGATGCCGCCGCCATGGAATAGCGGCATTGTAAGCTGTACGCCGACAGAATTTTCAGTACTTTCGCGGCCACCGAACGTGCCGCCACCCAGATCGGTGTAACTGTGGCTGGCGACGAAATCCAATTCCGGGTGTCGGCCCGCACGGCGTTGGTCCAGGCCATGACGCGCGGCAGCGACAGCGGCTTCGGCGGCCAGCAATTTTGCATTTTGCTGCAAGGCGTTCTCGATCCAACGATCGACAGAGTTCGGATCGGGCTCGATGAGTGAGATATTTTCGCTCAATGAATTGAGGTTGGCCGGGAGCTTGCCGGTGATCTCCAGTAATGCCTGCATGCTGGTTTTAAGTTGGCTGTCGGCGGCGATTTCAGTGGCTAGCGCAGTGTCATACGCGGCCTGTGATTCGTGAACGTCGGTGATTGCGATCAAGCCTACCTGAAAGCGCTGTTTGGTTTGTTCCAGTTGCCGCGCAATGGACTCTTTCTCGGCCTGGCTGAAGCTGAGATTGTCCTGGGCGGCGAGTGCATTAAAATAGCTTTCGGCGACACGTAGCACCAGGTTTTGAGATGCGGCATCATAGTTGGCCTGCGCTTGCGCGTAGAGTGCATCCGCCTGACGATATTGGGTGATGAAATCGCGGCGATAAAGCGCCTGGCGTAAATTTACCGAATAGCCCTTGGTGTTATAACTTACTTCACCATTGGGGATGGAGCCGGTAGAGTTTTCGGTTTTTTGATTGGTATGTGTTGAATTCGCGCTCACATCAATATTGGGCAGATATAGCGCTGCATTTTTTCGGCGGCCGGCGTCGCTACCTTCTCGTGCTGCAGTGGCGGCGCGCAATTGTGGATCGCTCTCTTGTGCCTGGTGGTATATCTGTACCAAGTCCTCGGCCAATATCGACGGACTGCTGGCCAGGAGCGAGAGGGCTCCAATGAAAGGTAATATTGGACGGCGCATAGGGTGTGGTCGTTGTTTAGTAGCGAGGCATGTCGGCGGCGATGTCGCAGGCCCAGGCATCGATGCCGCCCACGAGATTGATCAGATTCTCATAACCATTGCTGCGCAGATACATGCCGGCCCGCTGGCTACGATTACCATGGTGACAGATCAAAATGATCTCTTTGTCCTGTGGCAGTTGGGGTAGCGCGCGCGGTAACTGTGCCAATGGAATGTTGACCGAGTTGGGGATGACGCAGATCTGCACCTCAAAAGGTTCGCGTACGTCGAGCAAGAAAGGCTGTTTTTCAGCGTGCTGCAAGTGGTGATGAACCTGTTTGGCGTTAAGTTGGCGCATGGTGTTGGTCTCAATATTAGTTACGGCTAATATATTGCCGGGGATTCAGAAAGTAAACCTGGAAGGTTGCGGGGCATTGGTCAGCGGTTTGATCGAGGTTTCAAACAGCGATTCCCGGCTCCATTCATTGTCCCCGGTGCGGGTAATCAAGATCGCTTCCATTACTGGCGCATCGCCCACCACGGCGACCAAGCGGCCACCCCGTTGTAGGGATTGTTGAAAACTCAGCGGTAGTATCGGCAACGAACCCGTAATGAGGATGACATCATAGGGTTGGTGCAATGGCCACCCATGGGTGGCATCACCGGTTTTCAGGGTGACGTTGTTGATGCCCTGGGCGTGCAGTAACATAGCCGCGTTCTGGATAAAATCAGGATGAATATCAACGCTATAGACTTGGCGCCCAGCGCGGGCCAGAAGCGCGGTGACATAACCGCTGCCGGTACCAATTTCCAGGATAGTGTCGCTCGAATCAATGTTCAGGGCCTGCAGCATCCGGCCCACAATTTTCGGGGCAAGCATGGCTTCGCCATGGCCCAGCGGAATCTCGGTGTCGGCAAAGGCCAGGCCCTGAAAACGTTGGGGGACAAAGGCCTCGCGCGGTGTGGTGTGGATCAAATCGAGCACCCGTTGGTCGAGCACGTCCCAAGGGCGGATCTGTTGCTCAATCATATTAAAACGGGCCAGAGTGATATTGTTCATGCTTGGTTCCCTAAATTCGGAATTATTTATTGCTATGAATAGATGAAGATAAAGCACATTGCCCAGCTGAAGCAAGTCGGTTCGGTGCCGGCTGGCTGCTATTTGGTTGATAAATAGGAATTTTTGTAAGGATGACGCGGGGTTACGGCTTGTTAAAAATGGCGCATTGGGCTATCTTTCCAACCTGTAGCTAGGGGTGCTCGTGACAAACGAGCTGAGATCAAACCCTTTCACCTGATCCGGGTTGTGCCGGCGTAGGGAAGCGCATTCACCCATCTCCACCGCCGATGGGCGGTTTGGTTCTTCCTTCCTCGCCCAACGCATACCTTAATCAGGTGCAAGTTTAATTGCTTATCCAAGGTGAGCCTATGAGTGCCGTGCCAGAAGAGTTTTTGCGCAAGACTTCCCGTGTGTCGGAAGAAGTGTGCCGTCCATTTCCGAAGTCGGAGAAGATTTATCAGCAAGGCTCACGGGTGGATATTCGCGTGCCGATGCGCAAAGTGACGCAGTCGCCAACGCAAAGCGATTCGGGCATTGAAGAAAATCCGCCGGTTTATATTTATGATACCTCGGGGCCTTACACCGATCCGGCGGTGAAGATTGATTTGTTCAAAGGATTGCCGGATGTGCGCAGCTGCTGGATTGCGGAGCGTGGCGATACGGAACAGTTGAATGATTACGCCTCTGAGTACACGCGGCAACGGATGCGCGATCCGGCGCTGGCTGCGTTGCGATTCGAACACCTCCGCACACCGCGTCGCGCCAAGGCCGGTGCCAATGTGACGCAGATGCATTATGCCCGTCGCGGCATCGTCACCCCGGAAATGGAATACATTGCGATTCGCGAAAACCTGCGCCTGCAGGCGTTGCGGGCGGATGTGCGTTATCAAAAGTTGCTGCGCCAACATCCGGGGCATTCCTGGGGGGCGAATATTCCTGATGAGATCACGCCTGAATTTGTGCGCCAGGAAGTCGCAGCCGGGCGTGCCATTATTCCGGCCAATATCAATCATCCTGAATTGGAGCCAATGATTATCGGCCGTAATTTCCGGGTCAAGATCAATACCAATATCGGTAATTCCGCTCTGTCATCGTCGATTGAAGAAGAAGTCGAGAAGATGGTGTGGTCCGCACGTTGGGGCGGCGATACCTTTATGGACCTCTCCACCGGCAAGAACATTCATGAGACGCGCGAATGGATTTTGCGCAACGCGCCGATGCCGATCGGCACGGTGCCGATTTATCAGGCCCTGGAAAAAGTGAACGGCAAGGCCGAAGACCTGACCTGGGAAATGTTTCGCGATACCCTTATTGAGCAGGCCGAACAAGGCGTGGATTATTTTACGATTCATGCGGGCGTGTTGTTGCGCTACGTGCCGCTGACCGCGAATCGCGTGACCGGTATCGTTTCGCGTGGTGGCTCGATCATGGCCAAGTGGTGTCTGGCGCATCACCAGGAAAATTTCCTTTATACCCATTTCGAAGAAATCTGCGACATCATGAAGGCTTATGATGTTTCGTTTTCGTTGGGCGATGGTCTGCGGCCGGGATGTCTGGCCGATGCCAATGACGCGGCGCAATTTGGTGAGCTGGAAACGTTGGGTGAATTGACCAAGATTGCCTGGCAACATGATGTGCAGGTGATGATTGAAGGTCCCGGTCATGTGCCACTGCATCTGGTGAAAGAAAATGTCGACAAGGAATTGCGCGATTGTTTCGAGGCACCGTTCTATACCTTGGGGCCGCTGGTGACCGATATCGCGCCGGGCTACGATCACATCACCTCGGCGATCGGCGCCGCCAATATCGGTTGGTATGGCACCGCGATGCTGTGTTACGTCACACCCAAGGAACATCTGGGTTTGCCTAATAAGCAGGATGTACGCGATGGCATCATCGCTTACAAAATCGCTGCGCATGCCGCCGATCTGGCCAAGGGTTTTCCGGGCGCGCAATTGCGTGATAATGCGTTATCAAAGGCGCGCTTCGAATTTCGCTGGGAAGATCAGTTCAATCTCGGCTTCGATCCGGAAAAAGCGCGTGAATTCCACGATGCGACACTGCCCAAGGATGCGCATAAGGTGGCGCACTTCTGTTCCATGTGCGGGCCTAATTTCTGCTCCATGAAAATTACCCAGGACGTGCGTGACTTCGCGGCCAAACAGGGCATCTCCGAAACCGAGGCCCTGAAAAAAGGGATGCAGGAAAAGGCGGTGGAGTTCGTGCGGCAGGGTGCGCAGATTTATAAAAAGGCGTAAGGGTTGCATGACTCCATCACCGTGATTGCAATGCTGAATTTCAAGGCGTGAAAGCCATGATGACCTTGCCGGTGGATGACCCGCTGCCGCTGAAAATTCTCCGTAGTGTCTTCGGTTATGAGCGTTTCCGTTCGCCGCAGGATGAGGTGATCGCCACGCTGATGGCGGGGAGCGATGCGTTGGTGCTCATGCCCACCGGCGGCGGAAAATCTTTGTGTTATCAGATTCCCGCCATTGCCCGGCCAGGGACGGGGATAGTTGTTTCGCCGCTCATTGCGTTGATGCAGGATCAGGTGGCGGCGATGACGCAGGCCGGTGTGCGGGCGGCTTATCTCAATTCCACGCTTGATGCCACGCAGGCGCGCGCGATTGAGCAGCAGTTGCTGCGCGGTGAGCTTGATCTGCTTTATGTTTCCCCCGAACGTTTGATGTTGGAGCGCACGCTCAATTTAGTTGCGCGGGCCAAAATAGCATTGTTTGCCATTGATGAGGCGCACTGCGTCTCGCAGTGGGGGCACGATTTTCGGCCTGAATACATTCAGCTTTCGGTGTTGCATCAACGGTTTCCCGCAGTGCCGCGCATCGCGCTTACCGCTACCGCCGATGAACCGACGCGACGTGAGATCATTGCGCGCCTTGGGCTGGAAGAAGCGCGTGTCTTCATCAGCAGTTTCGATCGGCCCAATATCCGTTATCGCATTGCCGAGAGTAACGGCAGTAATGCCCGTGAACAGTTGCTGCGCCTGATACATGACGAGCACAAAGGTGATGCGGGTATTGTGTATTGTTTGTCACGCAAGCGTGTCGATGAAGTGGCTGAGTGGCTCGCCGCCAAGGGGCTCACGGCGTTGCCGTATCATGCCGGGTTGAATGCCACGGTACGTTCCACCCATCAGGCGCGCTTTCTCAAGGAAGAAGGCGTGATCATTGTCGCCACCATTGCCTTTGGCATGGGCATCGATAAACCCAACGTCCGTTTCGTGGCACATCTTAATCTGCCCAAGAGTGTCGAGGCCTATTATCAGGAGACTGGCCGCGCCGGTCGCGATGGACTGCCTGCGACCGCTTGGATGAGCTATGGCCTGAAGGATGTCATTACCTTGCGTCAGATGCTGGAGTCCTCCGAAGCTGACGATGCACACAAGCGTGTCGAGCGCCACAAACTCGATGCCATGCTCGGTTTGTGTGAGCTCACCACCTGCCGTCGTCAGACATTGTTGAAGTATTTTAGCGAGACATTGTCCGTGCCCTGCGGCAACTGTGATAACTGTCTTGTCGCCCCCGAGACCTGGGATGCCAGTGTCCAGGCCCAAAAAGCCCTGTCTTGTGTGCATCGCACCGGGCAGCGGTTTGGTGTGAACTATTTGATTGATGTCTTGCTCGGTAAGGATAATGAGCGTATCCGCAATTTCGGACACGATGTGCAGAGCACATTTGGTATTGGCAAGGAACTGGATGCCGATGCCTGGCGCGGTCTATTCCGCCAGCTCATCGCCCGCGGACTGCTTGCCGTTGATCTTGAAGGGCACGGCGCCTTGCGGCTCACCGATGGCTGTCGCGCTGTGTTGCGTGGTGAGGAACGCCTGATGCTGCGGCGTCATGTGAAGCAGGAAAAGACCAAGGCGGTTGCCCGCAATCGCATTGTCTTCAAACATGAGGCGGATAGCCGATTGTGGGAAGACTTGCGCTTGTTGCGGCGGGAACTGGCCGATGAGCAAGGCGTGCCGCCCTACGTAGTCTTCCATGACGCCACGTTGATGGAAATGGTCGAATCCCGGCCGCAGACCCTGCGCCAACTGGCGCGTATTTCCGGTGTCGGTGAGCGTAAACTTGAGGCTTATGGCGAGGCGTTTATCGAGCTGATTCGGGAACACGCGTCTGCGTCATGAGCAGTAAATCATTGCCATGCCTATGTTATTATGGCGACATTTATTAATTCGGCGATTAGTGACATCTGATGATTAACTTCCCTCCCCCTTGCAGGGGGAGGGTTAGGGTGGGGGTAGAACGTTGGAAGTTGCAGACAGTTCACCCCCATCCCAGCCTTCCCCTTAAAAGGGGGAAGGCTGGGATGGTACGATGTATTTAGTCGCCCGGTTAATAGCAGGCATTTTTATCCTGGTAGGTGTGTGGTGTGACGAATCTTCTGGCGAACAAGACAATTCTGGTGACCGGCGGGGCCGGGTTTATCGGCTCGGCAGTGGTGCGACAGCTCATCGCTTGCGGCGGCGTGCGGGTAGTGAACCTCGACAAGCTGACCTATGCCGGCAATCTCGCGACGGTGTGCGAGGTGGCCGATAGCCCGCGTTACCATTTCGAGAAGGTCGATGTCTGCGATGCTGTCGCGCTGAAACGCGTGTTTGATCAATACCGGCCCGATGCCGTGATGCACCTCGCGGCCGAGACGCATGTCGATCGTTCCATCGATGGCCCGAAGGCGTTTATTGAAACCAATGTGATGGGTACCTATATGCTGTTAGAAGCAGCGCGTAGTTATTGGCGCGATTTATCCGTCGAGCAAGCGAAGGCGTTTCGTTTTCTTCATATCTCGACCGATGAAGTCTATGGTTCGCTGGGGGCGGAAGGTTATTTCACCGAGACTTCGCCCTATCAACCAAATTCGCCTTATTCGGCGAGCAAGGCTGGTTCCGATCACCTGGTGCGCGCCTGGTGTCACACTTATGGTTTCCCAGTGCTGACCACCAATTGTTCCAATAACTACGGTCCGTATCAATATCCGGAAAAACTGATTCCGTTGATGATCTTCAATGCGCTTGATGGCAAGCCATTGCCGGTGTACGGCACGGGCAGCAATATCCGTGATTGGCTTTATGTGGAAGATCATGCGCGTGCATTGTGTCTGGTGTTGGCGCAAGGCCGAGTGGGCGAGGTCTATAACATCGGCGGCCATAACGAAAAAACCAATCTCGAAGTCGTGAACACCATTTGTGCCTTGCTTGATGAATTACGGCCGGAGACCCAAGGACAATCTTATCGACGCCTGATTACGTTTGTGCAGGATCGGCCGGGTCATGATCAGCGTTATGCTATTGATGCCTCGAAGATCGAGGCAGAGTTGGGCTGGCGGCCGCAAGAAACCTTTGAATCCGGATTGCGCAACACCGTGCGCTGGTATCTGGATAACGCACAGTGGTGGTTGAGTAGTATCGATCAGAACTATCAGCGTCAACGCCTCGGTTTGCAGGAGACAAAACAATGAAGGCTCAAGCTACGCGCAAGGGCATTATTCTCGCCGGGGGATCTGGTACGCGGCTATATCCGTTGACGCAGGTGGTTTCCAAGCAGCTGCTGCCGGTGTATGACAAGCCGATGATTTATTATCCGCTGTCAGTGCTGATGCTGGCCGGGATTCGGGAGATTCTGATTATTTCCACACCGCAGGAATTGCCGCGGTTCCAGCATTTGCTGGGGGATGGTAGTCAATGGGGATTGGATTTTAGCTATGCCGGGCAACCAGAACCCAATGGCCTGGCCGAAGCCTTTATCATTGGCCGCGACTTTTTGAATGGCCAGCCTTCGGCCTTGGTGCTGGGTGATAACATCCTTTACGGTCATGACTTGTCGCATGCGCTACAGCATATCGAGCCTGTTGGCGCGACGGTTTTTGCCTATCCGGTGAGTGATCCGGAGCGCTATGGCGTGGTGGAGTTTGATAAAAGCGGTCGGGCCTTGTCAATCGAGGAAAAGCCGAAAAACCCCAAGTCACATTACGCCGTCACCGGACTTTATTTTTACGATCGGCAAGTCGTCGATATCGCAAGTAATCTGAAACCATCGCCCCGTGGCGAGTTGGAAATTACCGATGTCAATAATCATTATTTGTGTGCTGATCAATTGCAAGTACGGTGCCTGAGTCGCGGTATGGCCTGGCTGGATGCAGGTACGCACGGTTCCTTGCTTGAGGCGGGACATTTTATTGAAACGTTGGAAAAGCGCCAGGGATTGAAGATTGCTTGTCCGGAAGAGATTGCCTACCGCATGGGGTATATCAGCGCTGAACAGCTGGAAGCGCTGGCGCGGCCATTATTGAAAAGTGGTTATGGTGAATATTTGTTACGTATGTTGAATGAGCCGATGTTTTTATGAAAGCAATTGCAACCAAAATTCCTGATGTGTTGATTCTTGAGCCGAAGGTATTCGGTGACGAACGCGGGTTTTTCTACGAGAGTTACAATCGTGCCGTTTTCCGGGAACTCACGGGCATCGATACCGACTTTGTCCAGGATAACCATTCACGTTCCGCCACCAATGTCCTGCGTGGGCTGCATTATCAGATTCAACAGCCGCAGGGCAAGCTGGTGCGAGCGGTGATGGGTGAGATCTACGATGTCGTGGTCGATATCCGCCGTGGTTCACCTACTTTTGGGCGGTGGGATGGAATTTATCTTTCGTCAGCCAACAAGCGCCAGTTGTGGGTACCTGCGGGTTTTGCCCATGGTTTTCTGGTAGTGAGTGATTATGCGGAAGTGCTCTATAAAACCACGGACTATTGGGCGCCGCAGTATGAGCGGAGTATCGCCTGGAATGATCCACGGCTTGCCATTGATTGGCCCTTGATTGACGAGCCGATTCTGTCGGCCAAGGATCAAGCGGGTGTGCCTTTGGCGCAGGCGGAGTTGTACGGCTGATGCGTATTTTGTTGACCGGTGCCCAAGGTCAGGTGGGTTACGAATTACGCCGTACCTTGGCAACGCTCGGTGAAGTAATCGCGTGCGACCGGCGTGAGCTTGACTTGAGCCAGCAAATGCAGATCCGCGACAAGGTTCGTGCGGTGAAACCGCATCTGCTAGTGAATGCGGCAGCCTATACGGCGGTAGATAAGGCAGAGACCGAACCGGAGCTGGCCGAGGCGATTAATGCGACTGCGCCAGCGGTGATGGCCGAAGAGTGCGGTAAGCTCAATGCTGCTTTGGTTCATTATTCCACCGATTATGTTTTTGATGGCACGGCAACGCAGCCTTATCGAGAAGATGATGTGCATAATCCGCAGAGCGTTTATGGCGCCAGCAAATTGCGCGGCGAACAGGCGGTGCGCGCTAGCGGCGCCAGTCATCTGATTTTGCGCACCAGTTGGGTCTACGGCATGCGCGGCAAGAATTTCCTGCTCACTATCCAGCGCCTGGCGCGTGAGCGTGAGGAGCTGGCGATTGTGAATGACCAGGTGGGTGCTCCGACCTGGTCGCGTAATATCGCTGAAGCTACAGCACAGATCGTTGCGTGGTGTAATGGTTCTGGTCAAACATTGAATGAGATCTTGCAAACCGTCGGCGGAACTTATCACCTGACCAATCAGGGCCAAACCACCTGGTATGACTTTGCCAATACATTGCTACGGATGAGCGAAGGCCGCGAGCCGCGCAAGTTACAGCGGGTGCGGGCGATTACTACGGCGGAATATGGTTTGCCCGCGGCGCGGCCGTTGTATTCCGTGCTGGACGGTTCCAAATTGAATGCGGTTTTTGGGATTGGACTTCCGGCGTGGGAACAGGCGCTGGCGTTGGCGCTGGAATTGTAGAGTTGGTAATTCGAAAATCCAACGCGGAGACCCAGAGACGCAGAGACGCGGAGAAAAGCGCATGAGAAATCGTAACCCCGGTTTCCTGTAAACATTTTGCTTTCTTTGCGTCCTTGGCGGACTTGGCGGTTAAAAGCTTTTGTATTTCTCCGCGCCTCTGCGTCTCCGCGTTGGATCTTAATTATTTTGAGTTGAGGCAGCTGTATGAGTAAAACACTAATCGAACGTGCAGCCCCCGGCGTGCGTGCCCTGCATCCTTATCAGCCTGGCAAACCGATTTCAGAATTAGAGCGTGAGCTGGGATTGAAGGGAATCATTAAGCTCGCCTCCAATGAAAATCCACTCGGCGCCAGCCCCGCGGCGTTGCGTGCCATTGCCGCTGCCAGTCACGATGTCTGGTTATACCCCGATGGTGGCGGTTTTGCCTTGAAGCGGGCGTTGACCGAGTTGCATCAGGTCGAGATGTCGCAAATTACCTTGGGTAACGGCTCCAGCGATCTGCTGGAATTTGCCGTGCGCGTGTTTGTGCAGGCGGGCGATGAAGTATTGTATTCGCAACATTCGTTCGCGATTTATCCGATCGTCACCCAGGCCGCCGGTGGCATTGGTGTTGAAGCACCGGCCAAGGATTGGGGCTACGATCTTGACGCCTTGCAGCGTTGCATCACTGCTAAAACCCGCGTCATTTTCATCGCCAATCCCAATAATCCAACCGGTACCTGGGTAGATGGCAAAGCATTAGATGCCTTTGTCCATGACGTGCCGAAGGATATTTTGATCGTGCTGGATGAGGCCTATTATGACTACGCCCGGCATTTGATTGGCAATGAGCGATATCCTGATACTGTGCCGTGGATCAAACGTTATCCCAATGTTGTCGTGACGCGCACCTTTTCCAAGTCCTATGGTCTGGCTGGATTGCGTGTCGGCTATGCGATTTCCAGTCCTGAAGTTGCCGATCTGCTCAATCGGGTAAGGCCGCCATTCAATGTCAATTTGCTCGCGCTGGCGGCGGCCGAGGCGGCATTAAGTGATGAAGTGCATTTGCGCAAGACAGTTGAATTGAATGCCGTTGGGTTGCAACAGCTGACGCAGGCTTTTGATGAAATGGGCTTGAGTTATATTCCTTCTGTAGGCAATTTTATTTGTGTGGATGTCGGCCGCGAGGCGGCGCCGTTATATCAGGCCTTATTGAAGCAGGGCGTGATTGTGCGGCCGGTCGCGAATTACGCGATGCCGAAACATTTGCGGGTGAGTGTTGGCTTACCGGAACAGAATGCGAAGTTTATTGCGGCGTTGAAGAAGTCTTTGTAATCAGTTCGTTTAATGCGGGCGTGAAAACCCGTATTAAAATCCCGGCATTAAATCAAAGTCACGCCAGCTCCGGCATCATTGCATCCGGCTGAGGCTGTTCTGGCTCATCGAAAGTATCTGGAGTTAACGGTAGTAGGCCATGCGCAATTCGTGCCCTGTCACATTGCGGGCTGGGTTCGCCGTTGAGCCATGCAGGTTGCAATTCGCGGCAGGGTGAGGGGCGCTGCTCATAAATCGAGCAGTCTACGAAGTCACCGACTTTTCCTTCCAGGGCAACACAGCGTGGCTGAGGTTGATTGGTGCCATTCATGGCGGCCAATGATCTACAGACCGAATGTGTGAGTTCGCTTGGTACTGTACCGCCGAGAGACGGTTCGGCTTCAGACCAATAAAAGGATACCCGGTAGTGAGCGCAGCAGGCACCGCACGTCAGACAGGGGGTGGGCATAAATAAGGAGATTCACCTAAGCGGCAAGTCGCCAGCGAACCGATTATAGCCGACCCTTTCTCAAAAATGGGAGGGGGCTACTTCAGTCCGAGCGGATCATTCGGATCGACACCTTCCATAAACGGCAGGCGGCGGTCGCTGTTGGTGATTTGGTAGACCTTGCCGATCCAGTTATTGATCACCGCCTCGGCGCTGTCATGCCAGGTGTTGTCGAGTTCGGGAATAATCAAGGACTCGGGCAGTTCCGGTGGTGTTTTGCCTTTGGCCAGGGCGCGCAGCACATGTTCCCGGTGCTCTTCGAGGATGGCGGCGGTTTTGAGCGGAAAGTAATTCTCGGGTATTGGCGGATAGTCGAGGCATTCACCGCGACTAAAACGCGTGACCTCGCGTTTGTATTCTTTGAGCAGGCTGATGATGTCGTATTCCGGATGACCCTGGAAAAAAACCAGCCGGAACAGATCTTCACTCACCGCTAGGTGGACACTGGCATCTTCGCTTTCCGCGAGTACATGCACGCCCGCCGCCTCAAACTGGGAACGATCCACTTGATTGAAGCGCGAATGAGGGACATCGAAACGGGTGTTGGCACCGATCACCAGTGGATGCATGCGGTCGATGACCTTGTGTGAATACACACCCCAGCGCTTGAAACCGAGCGAGCGGCGCTTCTGGCCATAACGGAATTGCATCACTGCATGCGTGGCGAGACAGGAGCACAATGTCGATGTGACGTTTTCGTAGGCCCAATCGATGACTTCAATCAAAGGATCCCAGAAGGGTTCCAGCGCTAGATCAGGTTGGCTGACATTGGCGCCGGTAATGATCAATGCATCGAGGCCTTTCGCCTTGATCTGGTCGAAGGTTTCGTAATACTGCCGGACATGGGCTTGTCCTTCGGGGCCACGCTGTAGCGCATCCAAGGTGAACGGATGCATGTAAAACTGCGCGATTTGATTTGCCTCACCGACAAGACGAAAGAACTGGCGCTCAGTGGCGGCCAATGCTGAGTCCGGCATCATGTTGAGGAGGCCGATATGCAGCTCGCGGATGTCCTGATGAATCGCATCATCGCCAGGGATGATGGTTTCACCTTCTTCTTCCAGGCGTTTAAAGGCGGGTAGATTGGAATTGGCGACCAAAGGCATCGCAAGCTTCTCCGGATATGTTAAGGCTGACGAGTGATGGCGTGTTCCACCAGCGCGATGAAATCCGCCTCATTGTTGACGCGGGCGAGTTCATCGGTGCTGATGGTGTAGCCATAACGGCTGGCGATCGCTTCATAACGCGGGATGCGCGAATAAAACAGGCGTGGGAACATCCAGCGCACAAAATCATTCGGGTCGATTTGAGCGACATAAGCCAGGCCGCGGTCGACCAGATAATGCTGCAACTGCTCATCCAAAAACGCCTCGCGATAATACAGCGGCTTGGGATCGGATTCGGCGCGCGTGATCAACGCCTGTTCATCGGTCTGCGTCGCTTTGATGTACAGGATTAAGGTATGTTGCGCCAGAATTTCCAGTGTCTCGGGATCGTCGAGTTCGCAAACGCTGCCACCGGCATCGTTGATAAAATGTTCGTAGCCATATATTTCTTGTGCCTTGCGGATGAACTCCGGGACATCGCGCATGGCGGCAACTTCCGCCTTGTGATGCAGTGCCTGGCGACGCTTGAATTCGGTCAGTGCCAGTCCGCCCTGTTCCGGATTGCCCAGCTTGCCGAGAAAACTCGATACCGGTTTAAGATTATCGACCGAGATGTTGTTCTCGATGTAAATTGAATCTGTGCGCAACAAATCACGCAGGAAGGGAATCTGCATCGCCTGTTGTTTGATATTGTCGAGGATCGGCTCGTCGAGATAACGGGTGCCGATGCGATAGTCGCCCGAATAATGGAACCAGTGGCGTTGACGCAGCATGGCCGAAAGCCGGGTCTTGCCGACGCCGGACATGCCGAGCAGGGTAATGGATTTGTGTTCCCAGGCCCGAAATTGTTCTACTGATAACTTCACAGGGTTGCTCCGTGATCATTGATTCTTGCACTATTGTAAGCCAGAGAGGTGTTTATGTCCTTCAATACATTGATTCAGGCCGCCGAACTGGCGGGGCACTTGGGACGACCCGATTGGGTGGTGCTCGATTGTCGATTTTCATTGGCCGACACGACAGCGGGGGAGCGGCAATATGCGGCGGCGCATATTCCGGGGGCGCGTTATGCCCATCTCGACCGCGATTTGGCCGGGCCGATCACGCCAGAGACCGGGCGCCATCCGTTGCCGGAGCCGCACCCATTGACGCATCGTTTTGCGGCATGGGGGATTGGTCCGCGGACACAGGTGGTGACCTATGACGATGCTGGCGGCGTGTTCGCGGCGCGCGCATGGTGGCTGCTGCGGTGGTTGGGGCACATGCAGGTGGCAGTGCTCGACGGCGGTTGGCAGGCATGGCAGGCGCAAGGTCTGTCGGTGACGGCCGAGTTGCCAGCGCCAGCGATGACGGAACAGTTTGTGGCGCAGCCGCGACGCGAATTGTGGCTCAGTACTGGCCAGGTGAAAGACGGCTTGGCGATGGAGGAGATCAGCTTGCTGGACGCCCGTGCGCCGGAACGGTTTCGTGGTGAGGTTGAGCCGATTGATCTCGTGGCTGGGCATATTCCTGGCGCTGAAAATCGACCCTTTAATTTGAATCTGGGTGCCGATGGTTGTTTTCTATCACCGATGCAATTACGTGAGGCATTCGATCCCCTTGCGCGCGACACACCGCATCTGGTGCACATGTGTGGTTCCGGCGTCACGGCTTGCCATAATCTGCTGGCGATGGAGATTGCGGGATATAGCGGATCAAAATTATATCCGGGTTCGTGGAGTGAGTGGATTAGAGATCCGATGCGGCCGGTAGCGCGCGGAGAATAGAGCGAAGGGCTAAAGCGATATCCCACGCTTCAACTGCCGAATCAAAAACCGTGCCGGATGCAGTGCATGAACGATATCCTGCGGCAAAGGCGATGGCTCGTTGTTAAGCATCGCCGCAATCAACTCTGCCGATAATAAGCATGACGTCAAACCGCGTGAGCCGTGACCGCTGCTGACGAATAATCCCGGCTGATAACGGGCGCTCGTATAGTGCGCTGCAGGCTTGCCATGACGCAGATCGGCATAAGACTGCTGATAAAAATCGATATCGGGTATCGGCCCAACAACCGGTAAATGATCCTGGCTGGTGGTGCGAAAGGCAACACGATCCTGCGTAATCGTGCCAGGTGAAAAATCAGGTAAACGCTGCGCTAAAGTGTCTAGTAGCTGCTGTCGTTCATCAGGACGAGGCTCGCTGTCGAGATCCTGCCAATCATAACTGGCGCCAATGGTATGTTGATCCTGATACGCCGGGATGACATAGCCTTCATAGGAAACTGGCATTTTCAGTTTGCGACTGTTCTCGGTAGCGTGTACATAGGCCAATTGGCCACGACAGGCCTGTAATTGTAATGGTGCGTGGCTCATGTCTTGAGCCTTTACGCCATTGGCGAGGATCACAACCGGCGCCTTGGCAATGATGCCAGCGGAACTTCTGACTTCCCACAGCGCGTTATTTTGGCTCAGACGCAATGCGGTCCGGTCATAGTAAGTCAAAACACGTGCGTGAGCCCGTTCAAGCAGGATTTCACATAATTGTGGCGGACTAAGCCAGCCGCCGTGTCGAAACAGTACTGCCGCATCATTGAGTGTGGCGCCACTGGCCAGCGTTGCTTCCGCAGCGGTGCAAAAATCAAGAATTTCTGGCGGCAAGTTCAAGACGCGCAAGCGTTCCCGTTGCGTCGCTGGCAACAATTGCAACGCCCCTGTTGCATGCCAGGCAAGTCGAGGCCGATCTTGTTGTAATGTCTGCAGATAATCAACGCTGTGCAAAAAGGCGTTGAGATAAAATTGAGCTCCGTTGTCCATGTCGGCACTGAGGCGCGGTGACACCACGCCGGCAAGATTGCCCGAAGCCTCTTGCGCCGGTTGTTGGTTGCGCTCGATTAAAGTGATTTGCCAACCACGCTCCGCAAGCGCAGCGGCGACACTGGCGCCCGCCAGACCAGCCCCGATGATGATGGCGGTTTTGGCGCCAGTATAATTACCTGTTTCATACCAAGGGGTCGTGCTGTTACGGGCGGGTGTCGTACCTAAAGTTCCATGCAGCATCTCACGCTTAACACCGAAACCGGCACGTTTTTCTACGATGAACCCCGTCGTCTCCAGGCTGCGGCGCACATATCCAGCCGCTGTAAAGGTACTGAAAGTACCATTGTTGGCAGTAAGTGCTGCAATGCGTCGTAATAAAGACTCATCCCACATTTGCGGGTTCTTGCTAGGCGCGAACCCGTCTAGGAACCAGGCATCAACCGCTGCCTCAAGCTGTGCCAACAATTCATTGGCATCGCCGAATAACAATAACAACCGGATGCGGCCGCCAAACAGACTGCGTGAGTGATAGCCAAAACAAAGTGGCGGGTAATGGCTCATCAGTTCATCGGCAATGGCCCGAAACTGTGGCCAATGCTGACAGGCCAGCTTCAGGTCTTCCTGATTCAGAGGGTATTTTTCTGTCGAGATGTAATGGAGGCAGGCCGACGGTGACGAGTGCTCCAGCCACTCAGCGGCAGTCACCAGGAAATTCAGGGCCGTGCCAAAACCGGTCTCGCCGATAACGAATTGCTCGCGGCCGCGCCAGCGCTCGGGTAACGCGTTCCCCTCCAGGAAAACATAGCGGGTTTCGGCCAGGGCATCGCTGCGGGAAAAATAGATATCATCAAAACGATCGCTGATTGCAGAATCGTCTTGCCAGTGCAGTTTGGCCTGTTCTATGGGGGTGTAGCGAGGCATAGGCGGTGACAGTATACCCCGAATAGCGTACGAAAAAAGATATTACCGGAATCTTATCGTCTTGATGGATAAATAAAAGTTATCGATGATAGTCATATGAAGTCGCTTGAAGAATTGCAGTTTCACAATACCTATGCGCGCCTGCCGGATGAGTTTTTCAATCGTGTCACTCCCATCCCGCTGCATAACGCGCATTTGATTAGCTTCAATCCGGCGCTGGCCGAATTAATCGAATTGGCGCCGGATCAGGCGTCACGGCCTGAATTCCTGGAATATTTGCTGGGCACTAAACGACATCCTGGCATGGAACCACTGGCGATGTGTTATTCGGGGCATCAGTTTGGTGTCTATGTGCCACGACTAGGCGATGGTCGTGCAATTTTGCTGGGGCAACTAAAAAACTCCAAGGGGCAATCCTGGGATTTACACTTGAAAGGCAGCGGCCCAACGCTTTATTCACGCGGGGCCGATGGACGGGCGGTATTGCGTTCCAGTATTCGTGAATATTTGTGCAGTGAGGCGATGCATAGTCTGGGAATTCCCACCACGCGCGCCTTATGTCTGATTGGCAGTGACGAGCCGGTATATCGTGAAACGGTTGAAGCTGGCGCCATGGTGTTGCGCATGGCGCCGAGTCACATCCGTTTCGGCCATTTCGAGTATTTTTATTACACCAACCAGCATCACCATCTCAAGACGTTGGCCGATTATGCGATTACGACCCACTGGCCGGAGTTGACCGGGCGTGAGGATCGTTATCTGGCATTGCTCGATGACGTGATCAGCCGCACCGCCCGATTAATTGCGCAGTGGCAGGGCGTGGGCTTTGCCCATGGTGTGATGAATAGCGATAACATGTCATTGCTGGGGCTGACGCTGGATTATGGCCCGTTTGGGTTTATTGATACCTTTGACGCCGGGTTCATTTGTAATCACTCCGATCATCACGGTCGTTATGCCTTTGATCGGCAACCGGAGATAGGGCTGTTTAATCTGACGTGTCTGGCGCAGGCATTGTTGCCATTGTTGGCTGTTGAACCTGAGCAGGCGGCAGAGCAAGCACGTGCCTTGTTGGGTGAATATCAGCAGAGATTTCTGGATGCTTATCATGTGATTGCCCGGCGTAAACTCGGTTTGCGGGAGCAGCAACCGGGTGATGAATTGTTGTGGCATGATTTATTGAATTTGTTGCAGCAACAGGCAGACTACACAATTTTCCTGCGCATGCTTTGTGATTTTGATTCGACGACGGGTGCGGCGAATACGCCGTTGCGTGATCGGGTGCTTGATCGCGCCGCATTTGATGCTTGGGCGGAACGCTACCGGCAGCGGTTGCAGGCGGAGCAAAGCAACGATCAGGAACGGTGCCAGCGAATGAAGCAGGCTAATCCAAAATATATTTTGCGCAATTATCTGGCCGAGCAGGCGATACGCGCCGCTGCCGATAAGCATGATTACAGTGAAATAGAAACTTTGCTCGATTTGTTGCGCGCCCCGTATGCCGAACAGCCCGAACGGGAAAAGTATGCCGCCGCGCCGCCGGAATGGGCGCAACGCATTGAAGTTAGTTGTTCGTCTTGAAAGATCTAAAAATCCAACGCAAAGGCGCAAAGACGCAAAGGTAATAGGGGATGAATACAATTATGAGATCTTATTAACCCGGCAATAAAATATATCTAAAGATCAAGTCCCCTCCCCCTGCAAGGGGGAGGGTTAGGGTGGGGGTAGAACGCTGAGTATTTCCAACCATTTCACCCCCATCCCAGCCTTCCCCCTAAAAGGGGGAAGGAGTTTTAACCCGATGTTGTTAGTCGCCGGGTCTATAACAGCCGGCTAACCATTTTATTTCGGTTTTCTCCGCGTCTTTGCGTCTCCGCGTTGGGTTTTTATATTTTATGTTTTTGTGGTGCATAAGCTCAAAGACTTGGCCAGCATCCGTAAAATAGAGGCATCCGGCGCCAGCGCGGCCACTTTGTCCAACGGCACCCAGGCCAGATCATTGGACTCGCTGCTGATGACCAAGGGTAGTTTCCGGTCTGCTTCCAGCAAAAAACGAACATCATAATGGAAATGATCCGGTTCCGATTTGCGCGCCGGAATCAAATGTACATCGACATCGAAAATGGCATCGCTGACTGGACAAATAGATTCCAGTCCCGATTCTTCCCGGCCTTCGCGCAGTGAAACAGCAAGCGTGTCCGGATCCCCGTCGGAGTGGCCACCGAGTTGTAGCCAGCGATCAAGTTTGCGATGATGAGTAAGTAGTGCGTGACTACGCTCGCGATCGATGATCCAGGCCGAGCCCGTAATATGCCCCACATTCAGATGGCGCTCAAAACAATCCGGCTGTGCATTCACGAATTGCATGATCCGGTCGAGCATTTGTTCTTCTGTCGTATCGAAGGGGCGATGTGCGGAAAGCTTGTTTTTAAGGATAATGCGGTGCATGGCTAAACCAAACGTCTAAAACCCGAATCATAACATGCGTTCAATAATTAGCGCATGTCACTTATCATGCAGCAAATGTTCGAACCCCTTGAGGATTTCATCGGCCAGCAGTCTTGGAATGAACTTGGTCAATGTGGCATTCGCGCCAGCTTGTTTGGCTTGCTCCGCATTTACTCGGCCATCGAGAGAGGTATGCAACAACACAAACATGTCGTGTAGTTTTGAATCGACACGCACTTCGCGCGTGAGTTGATAACCATCCATTTCCGGCATCTCAATGTCGGAAATCAGCATAGGAAGAGTGTTCAGAATATTGTTGTCATTCTCACAATGCTTGTGGATCAGATCCAGCGCCTCACGCCCGTCTTTCGCCATGACGAATGGCAGCTTCATTTGTTCCAGTGCTTTAGCGGTTTGCGCACGCGCCACCGATGAATCATCGACCACCAAAATGTGGCGATTACTCATGTAGCCAAGAATTTCATCATTGACCGGATCAAGGTTGCCATCAGGATGCGCATCGGGGTCGATTTCACCTAGCACTCGCTCGACATCGATGATCTGCACCAGGCCATTCGGGGTATTGATTACGCCGGTGATATAGCTGTGTGATGCCCCGTGAGGCGGTGGCAGGACATCCTTCCATTCCTGTTCCAGGATGCGATCAACACCGGAGATGATGAAGCCTTGGTGCTTGCGATTAAATTCAGTGATGATGACCTTGCTTTCGCTATTTTTGCCATAGGGGAGTGGAGAACGCCCGATCGCCTGACTCAGGTCAACCACCGGCACGGCCTGGCCGCGCAGTTCAGCGATCCCTTTTACGTGGGGGTGAGATTGTGGGAGCTGGGTCAGCGTGGGGAAAGGGATTATTTCATTGATTTTTAAAACATTTATTCCAAACACCTGGCGGCTGTCCAAGCGAAACAGCAACAGCTCAAGGCGGTTGTGGGTGTGATTTGTCGTATGATTCTGAGTGGATGCCAGGGGTTTCATTGCAATGCCAGTAGATTGATTGCCGTACCTGTAATTATCGGCCGCTGCCGCGAAATAATAAGGTGCCAGGAAGTGGGGTGGGGTAAAATATATCTTTGCTGTATTCAATGGGTTAATCGGTTAATCAAAGAGTTACAAGGAGAATTTGGATGGTTGTGTTTTCTACCTCGCTGGGGGATATCAAGATTGAACTGTTTGCGGAGCAGGCGCCGATTTCGGTGGCCAATTTTCTGCGTTATGTCGACGACGGTTATTTTGAAGGCACCATTTTTCACCGGGTGATTCCGGGGTTTATGATCCAGGGGGGTGGTTTTTCGGCGGAAATGGAGCAAAAAGCCCCTCACAAACCGATCAAGAACGAAGCCGATAATGGGTTGAAAAATGAACGGGGTACCCTTGCCATGGCCCGGACTCAGGTCGTGGATAGCGCGACCTCGCAATTTTTTATCAATTTGACCAACAATAGTTTTCTGAACCATGGCGACCGCGATTTTGGTTATGCCGTCTTTGGCCGCGTAGTGGAAGGCATGGACGTGGTGGATCAGATTGCCAAGGTGCGTACCGGCGATCGCGGTCATCACCAGAATGTGCCGTTAGAGCCGGTAGTGGTGACCGCTGCGCGCCGGGTTGAAGAGTGATTGCCGCATCATCAGCTGATATAGTGCTAGGGCCCGTTAACGCTTATGACAATGCAGCGTTGCTGTCCCAAAACGGGCCAGGCAAGGCGCGAGGAGAGAAGTTTGGTGACTCCAGATGAACGAGAGCCTGTCCCGCGAGCGCAGCGAGTGTTGTGGGCACGAGCCGCGGCATGGCCCGTTTTGGGGCGCAACCCGGAGGGGCGGAGCCATTTTTGCCGATCGGCGTTGCATCTCACTCGTTCCGCGCCGTGTCCGGCAATGGCCTCCCTCCGTCGATGCGTTGTCATAAGCGTTAACAGGCCCTTATGAGCGATGCCCCAAATCCCCTGTCCTGCGGCGTTGTGGTCGTGCGTCGTGGCGAATCCGGAATTCGTTATCTCTTGTTGCGCGCCTACCAATATTGGGATTTTCCCAAAGGGTTAATGGAAGCAGGAGAAGAACCCTTGGCGGCAGCCGTCCGCGAAGTGGAAGAAGAAACCACCTTGATCGAATTGCAGTTCACCTGGGGCTATGAGTTTCGTGAAACGCCACCTTATGGCCAGTTGCGTAAGGTGGCGCGTTACTACATCGCGGAATCGCTGGCGGGAGACGTCATGTTGCCGGTGACCGAAGAATTGGGACACCCTGAGCACGAAGAATACTGCTGGATGACGTTTGACGAGGCGCAGGCATTGGTTTCAGCCCGGGTGCAGCCGGTGTTGAGCTGGGCGCGCGGGATTGTTGAAAGTGATGTATAACTGGATTTAGAAGTTGCTTATATATGGACAAGAAAACCGGTTTACAAAGCCCGTTTTTGTGTTGATACTCCAATAATGTGAATGTAAGATTTTCACATGTTCAGACGAGTTGAGTCGCGTATAACCGGAGCAGATACAACAAACGTCATGCGGATTGCAATCATCGAAGATGACAATGATTTGGCCCAGCTGGTTGAGATATGGTTGAACGAGGCCGGGCATGACTGTCATCTGATCGATTCGGGAAATGCCGCCATCCGGCAGCTGCAGCGGGACAGCTTCGATCTTATATTGTTGGATTGGATGTTGCCCGACATCAATGGCGACGAAGTGCTGAAATGGATTCGCAGTAATCTTGGTTGGTCGATCCCCGTCATTTTTGTCACCGCCCGCAATACCGAAGAAGACATTGCCTTTGCCTTGAATCAGGGGGCGGATGATTACATTACCAAACCGATACGCCCCAAGGAATTGATTGCCAGAATCCAGGTGCTGGGGCGGCGGGTAACGGGCGCAGAACCTGTGCAACGGGTGCTCGAATTTGCGCCGTATCGTTTTGATCTTGATCGGCGCGAGTTGGCGGTGGAGGGAGAGGACGTTTCTCTTACCCAAAAAGAATTCGAGTTATCGCTACTTTTCTTCAAAAACTCGGGCCGCTTATTATCTCGCGCCCATTTGCTTGAAAACGTGTGGGGCCGTAGCAGCGATATCAATACCCGGACCTTGGATACGCATGTCAGTCGCTTGCGCAAAAAACTGAATCTGAATTCAGAAAAGGGTTGGCGCTTAACATCCATCTATCACTACGGTTATCGTCTGGAACCGGCGGGTGATGGTGGCGAAGAATCAGCCAACCAAAATTAAGAAATCACATCAGAAAATCACAAAACAGGGGATGGTTCATCATCACCTCTTCCTATCTTCCCTGCCTCCGGCATAGCCATATAGGCGAATAGCCGCTGCCAGTAGGCTCTTGATACCACGGTATTTATTAAGGGCATTGCTTTTTTATGGCGAAGGCGATAGTATTTCCCAAACAAAAATAAATAATTATATAAAACAATGGGTTGTAAAAAATCCATATAGTTTTCTAAGTCTTTGTTTTGCTAAAGTAAAACAAAGGCAGAATAAGTCCTGTGAGTGTGGGAAAGGGGTGGCAAGATGAGGTTCTATCGTGAGCGTTTTATTGGTTTGTGGTGGGCAACGCGAAATAGCGACATCGTAATTCGGGCCTTGGGTCGTCAGAATCACCCGGTGCGGGGAGGCGGTCTATGAAAGTCCTGATCATTGAAGACGAACCCAAGACCGTAACCTTCCTCAAAAAGGGCTTTACCGAGGAAGGCTACATCGCTGAGGTCGCCCAGGATGGCGTGGATGGGCTGCATATGGCTACGACCGGTAGTTATGACGTCGTTGTGCTCGACATCCAACTGCCCAGGCAGGACGGTTGGGCGGTGCTCCAGGAAATCCGGAAGCGCGACCAGCATCAACCTGTCATTATACTGACCGCCTTGGATTCGGTCGCCCACCGGGTCAAGGGGCTGGAGTTAGGCGCTGATGATTATCTGGTCAAACCCTTCGCATTTTCTGAATTAAATGCACGCGCGCGGAATGTGCTGCGTCGCGGACAGATACGCCCGGCGGAAATTCTACAGTTTGCAGACCTGAAAATGGATTTGTTGCGGCACAAGGTATTCCGGGCTGAAAGTGAGATTGACCTCGCGCCTCAGGAATACCGGCTGTTGGAATTTTTCCTGCGCCACGCCAGCCAGGTCTTGACCCGGACTCGGATCGCTGAACAGGTGTGGGACATTAATTTCGATGGCGATAGCAATGTTGTGGATGCCGCTGTGCGTCGAGTGCGGAGAAAAGTGGACGATCCTTTTGATCTGAAACTGATACACACCATTCGCGGGGTGGGATATGTCCTCGAAGTTCGAAACTGATGTTGCAACATATTACTCCGACTTTGGATTCAAAAAGGGATCCATCGCCACGCGGCTCGCGTTTTGGTTCACGCTGCTGAGTGTGATCCTGATAGTGTCCGTCAGTGCTGTTCTGTATGTGGCATTGGAAGAACGTTTGCGCGAGAAAGACGACCATCTGATCAAAAGTATGTTCAATGAATTCCGCAATAATTTGAACGAATATCCATACAATAGCCAGGTAGTCCAGAATGAACTTAAACATGAAGTGGAATCGTTCGCTGGATTGCATATCGCGCTAATGGATCTGGATGGAAAGGTGGTTGTGGAAGCACCCGCCGGTAGTTTCAATAATCGTTTGATCTATGGACTGCATGACTCAGTTCAAAAAGATTTGGGGAAAGATTGGACTGCGAATGAGGGTGATAAATATCGAATCATGCAGCAGCGGATATTCACGCCAAATGGAGATTTTATCTTAAGTGTGGGGATAAACCGGTCAGAAGAAGAATCGCTGATTGCGAGTACTTTTTGGCGAACGCTGGTGTTGGCAACCCTCTGTGCCTTGCTTGTTTCCATTATCCTTGGGCGCCGGATTGCAAAGCGTTCGACACAACCTTTGGCGAAATTGGCCACGGTCGTTTCCGAGATCAGTGCCAAGGATCTCCACCGCCGGGTCAGCAATGAAACATGGCCTGAGGAATTAAAACCACTGGCCGAGAATTTTGATCAGCTCCTGTCACGGTTAGAAAGTTCATTTGGTCGTATCGAACAATTCTCCGCCGACATCGCGCATGAATTTCGTACCCCGCTGCATATTCTTTGTGGCGAGGCGGAAATGGCGCTGACCACGGCGCAGACCCAGGAAGAGTATCGGGCTTGTATTGAATCCGCGACCGAGGAATACCATCGTCTTAGTCAGATGGTGGAGTCACTGTTGTTTATGGCGCGCGCGGAACAACCGGATGCCATGTTGAATAGAAAACCTTTGGATATCGCGCACGAGATTGAGGCAGTATGTGATTTTTATCAGGCCATGGCTGATGAGAAAAAGATCACACTCGAGTTCGGTGGCGAGGGCAGTGTGTTTGCGGAATCCAATCTCTTGCGGCGGGCGCTGAGTAATCTTATTACCAACGCTTTGCGCTATACGCCCAGCGGCGGGCGAGTGGTCGTCGAGGGGAAAGAGCGTATGGATCACGAGGTTGATGTAACGGTGATGGATACCGGCATGGGCATCGCGGCTGACCAGTTGCCCCAGGTGTTTGATCGATTTTACCGTGGCGACAAGGCGCGCTCGCGGAAAGGCACGGGCCTGGGGCTGGCCATTGTCAAATCCATCATGACGCTTCATGGCGGAACGGTGTCGATTCACAGCGAGCCCGGTCGTGGGACGAGCGTGACCCTGAAGTTTCCGGCACTGGCGGTGTTGATGTATTCCGGGCCGCGTCGCCGAAAAGATGACCATAAAATACAGTTTGAGCAGGTGGCGTAAATTCGGGCTGGTGGAAGCCGATGACGAGTTGTTTCTGGTATAACGTTTTGTTTTTAAAGTCAATTGATTGTTGACTAATGTCCCTATAAAATGTAAGATTCCGACTTTCGTTGGAAGTGATGCGCATGGACGGCGCCCGATTCCGGAGTCGTCTGATGGGTGTCAAATCTCAATTTTCGTTTTTGCGGTGTTGTCTCGGGCTAAGCGTGTTTGGGGCACAGCCCTCCCTCGCTGCCTTTACACATAATTTCGTCGGCGAGCAGTTCGGCCTGCAATTTTAGCCGGTGGCGGGGGCCAATCAGTATTTCAATTGTCGCCCAGGCGCCTCCAATCTCGATCCCAATGATCCGAATAATCCCTGTACTGAACAGAAAGTGTGGAGTTATGAAGATGCTGAAGCGGGGGGGCGCGATTTAAAGCCACACCCCGGTTTCTGCGACCGGGTCGGCAACCCGCGCACGCCTCAATGCGGTACTGCCGCCACGGATGCCACGCCTTATCTGGTGGAGGTTGTCGACACCGGCTCCAACAAGTATTGGCACATGGTCATGGGTGCCCCGGCCAGTGGTTGGGCGCAGGAGGTGTATTACAAGAATGATGGTTCCGGCAGTTCTCAGGGCGGTATCCAGTCGCCCAGCGGCGGTGCCGGTGGCGGTAACATTAAGGGTAATAATGCCATGCGACCACTGCACAAAGATCCCTACATCTCGGGCAATGGTAGCGGCCGGCCGACCACGATCGCCATCCGTATGTACATGAATACCGGCGGTGTCGAACTGGATTTTTTTAAGAGCGAGTTTGACCGCAAACCCAAGATCACCCAAACCGAATATTTCCCGGGGGAAATAAAAAGCGAATTCATGATCGACATGCGCAACAACACCTATTTCACCGCTTATGCACCACAGGCGTTTGAGATTCGGCAGTTGCAGTATCAATTGGCCAATGATCCCAATTTTCCGAAGCAGTCCATGGATTTTACCAATGTGAAAATGGTGACCGATCCTGCGGCGGGGAATGCCAAGGCCTATGAGTTCAAACCGCTGTTAAACGCCAATCCCGGGGCCGATGTGCACCCCACCGGCGGCATGTACACCTGGAACGGCCAGATCGAAGACCCGTCCAAGGTCAAATACACCTACGCCGACGGTAATTGGGATGTGTTCAAGGCCGGCTGGCTGCATTGGTGGAACGGATCTTCCACCTGGAAACAGGGCGATTTATATCCCTGTGATCCGGCGATCAATGCCGATTTTTGCCAGCAGTAACTTTGAGGATTTACGGGCAGAACGGATTCGCCAGACAGGGACTCTGGGTTGGGTCGAGATAGTTGCTATATACGACGGCGGTTGGATCCATGTGACCGTTGTTCTCAATATAGCTATAGGTGCCCGGCTGGTAGATCGGCATCAGGGTGAAACCAGACGAATTGGGAATATTCGGACTCGTACCTTGATAATAGCGCGAGTAGTAGGTTTGCTGCGCGCCACCGGTGTATGCAACCCAGCCCCCGCCAGCGGTAAAGGTATAGCGGCCAGAGGTGACGTTCTGTTCCTGCAATGCGCCGCCGACCACAGGTCGGCCGGCAGAGGCATCGAAGTGGGAGCCGTAGGTATCGCTGCCGGTGAAGTCCTGTTTCATCACAAACTCAGAAGCGGCATTGTAGGTATAGTTGGCATTACCTGTCCCATTGCCGGGGGTGGTGTAATTAGGGGTCACGGCTGTGGTGCCTATAGTGAGTGCTCGGGTATCGGTATAGGTGAGCCCGCGCATATCGGTCTGGAAGGTGGCCGTCATGCTGGCAGCCGTATCTACCACTTTTTGATAGATCAACGGCTTTCTGTCGAATTGGTCCTTGAGGAATTCCTGATAGGTGCCGTGGCTCGGGCTATAGTCGACCTGGCGCATGATGACGCGAGTGGGATTGCCGGTGCCATTACCGGTCCAGGTATTGTCGCGGCCATTGTATTTGCCCAATGCGTCGGCACCGGTGCCAGCATAGATTTCGGTCTCCAGCCGGTCGGCAGGATTGACCTGGCCATAGTTGCCGCCATTGACGGCATTCTTCTGGTTATTGTAAGCCCCGGTAAAGCCGCCGCTGTCGCTGATGCGGGTCGTACCGGCGGCCAGGTTCCACTGGTAATTGCCTGCTGTGCCGCTGGGATCGGTCATGTAGGTTTGGCTGGTGCCCATGCGGATCCAGACATCCTGTTTCCAGTCGTCGTTAACATTGCCCAGCAGAACGTGCCAATAGAGAAACCCATCGGATGCGCTCACCGCTTCTTCACGGAAAGGTTGTTGTTCAATGATGCCGAATTTGGTCCCCGCTGCACTGCGGAACCAAAAACAGCCGGTATCGGTGTAGCCGGTGATACTACAGGAATTGCCTTGATCGTTGTCGCCGGTGCCGAGATAGCCACCGTTAGGGCTGCCGGAGCTGCCGACATTCGTGGTGTTGGTGGTATTGGGCTTGAAATTCAGCGAAAAATCCGCCTCGCTGGTGGTGGGGAGAGCCCCTGCCAAAAGCCAGGCGCAAATCATCAACCGGGAGAGGTGCTGTCTCCTGAAATTTTCCCTTTTGGCTGGCGGTCCTTCATGGGTTGGGTGGTGTGGCTTCATTTTTTCGGCTCATTGCCGCTACTACCGATGTCAATACAGATGTCGGCGAATAAGCTGGGCACCTATCTAATATATCGGCATTAAAAATGAATATTTGAGGAATATTTGAGGCGATGGGGGCAAAAAATATCAGATAAATCATTGGGTAATTGAATCAGGTAAGGTAAGATGAGCCATATCCAATTGATTTATAATGTTTTATAAAATAACCATATATGATATGGTTATCTCAAATAACCCAAGTTAAAACTAATATTATATTGAGTTTTTTGTCTGTAATATGACCATATAGTCATTCTTTGGTCATGTGGTGGTCTGTTTTATACCTATACCCTGCAAGGGTCCGGGAACTGTCTGTGCATGGCTCGGGCCTATAAAAAAACAAAATGGGGTCAATGACCCTATGACTTTGGGGTAAGAGAAATGAAGCAGTTTCCTCAACGCATCCGCGTGGCCGGAGCGGTTGGCGTTGCGCTGATTTCTGTCATTGGTGGCGGGGCGGTATGGGCGGCAGCGCCAGTGGCCTTCAATAACTGGGCGCTGAGTGGCGGCTCGATTAGCTCCACCTGTCCTTCCGGGTTTACTTGTAAAGATCCGATTACTGGAGCCGGGTTTTTTCAGCGCGAAATCTTCAACCCCACGACTGACAAACGTTATTTGCAAACCATCATTACCTCGAATGATGCCACTGCCGCGGCTACGTTAGGCACGGATCTGCAGAAGGGGTTTTCCGACGAAAATTTTGTCCTCAAACACGGGCTGGCGAATCCGTCCGCCTCGATCAAGGGGCTTGCCGATCATCAGGTGAACAAGGCGCGCAGCACCGATCCTGCCGTGGTGCGTGATTTTGATTCCACGACCACGATCAACAGTGGCTGGGCATCGGGCCCAGGCTTGACCCTGTTCTCCACGCAGCAGAACTTTGCCGAAACCCAGGTTGCACCGCGCGATTTTACGGCAGGGTTTAAACTGGATATTTTCGGCAACTCGATCGGTGGTCGTGATCGCAGCGATCTTGACATCCAGCAATGGGTCAAAGATCCAGGCATGGCCCCCGGCAATGAATTCGATACCGTTTTCCACTACATGGACAAGAAAGACAGTCTCGATAATGTTCAAGGTAACCGCCTGGCGCTGAGCCAGAACATTGGGCTGGGGTATCCTAAATTGTTGACACTTGAAGATGAGGGCAATAACAAGATTACGATCGCCACCGGCGGCTTGTTTCACAGCGAAGAGCGGCAAGTGTTTTTTGTTCGTCAATCCGGCGGCACGATGAAGGCGAGCAGTGATCCGCTATGGATTTACCACTGGCAGTCGACCGGTGAGGATGGCCGCCAAATGAAACCTCTGCGTGGCCAGTGGTTTGGTTGCCGCAGCACTAGTCATAGTGATCAATGTCAGGATTATTCCAAGCACGAAACCTTGTCAGCGCCCTCATTACCGTTTGATCCGTTGCCATTTACGGCAGCGGTGGGACATCACAGTCGCGAGGCGGATAAGGGCTTGTATACGTACAACGGTACTGTTGCCAACGGTAGCATGAAAGATCAGCTGGTGGTGCCAGGACCTTTGGTCGGCGGCAATGCGGCGCCGTTACCAACGCCGCGCAAAATGCCAGCACCTACCCCATCGGTCAATGGCCAGAGTCAGCTGCTGAATTGGGCGGTGAATAACGGTGAGATTGGTATCGTCTGTCCAACCGGATTTAGCTGTTCGACGCTGGCGCGTGATGCAGGCTTTGTACAAGTAAAATTGGTGAAGACCGCGACTGGCGAGACTTATTACGAGACGATTGGTACTGCAGCCAATGCGACGGGTAATGTCAGCAGTCTTGCTTTCTATAATGAGGCAGCGATCAAGCAGTTACCGCAAGCTCAACAAACCACATTCTCCGGCATTGCGGCCCGTACCAAGGTGGCCAATAGCAGTCAGGTCATGGATATGGAAACCCAGTTGCGCACCGGTTGGGCCGCGAATGATGCGACGCCGGATATTGAGGTGCATCAGGTCATGTCCTGGACCAAGTTTGATTTCCTGGCCAATAACAACAATGTTGGTGCGCGCACCGGCTCCAAGCTGGACATGATCCAGCACGCAAAAAACTCTAAGGAAAAACTCGACGAACAGATTTTCATCCATAGCGAATACGCAGGCGACATGTTGACCACAGCTGGAAAAGCGACACTGCCTGGCAACAAGGTAGTGAGCTGGCTGCCTGGGGATGATGTGCGGGTGACCTTTATGACCGTCGGCAACGATCCAACAAGCTATGCGGACCCGAGTAATCCAAAGGATTCAACAACTGGTCCGACGGGTAATGACCGGCGCGATTGGAATCAGGGGTGGGGTGGCTGGCGTATTTCATATCTGTTCTACGATAACTATTCGGACAATAAACAACCTGAAGGGCTGGTCACGCCCAAGGATAAACCAGGCTGGATTTTCTGGACCGAAAACCCCTTCGGCAGTCTGAAGGCCAGGGTTGATTCTACTCAGGGCGGATTCGCCGGGGCCTCGGCCACGGCCAGTCTTGGTGTGAATTCGATAGACGAAAATAAAGGCGGTTCCTGGACGCCGGGTGGATCGGGACTGGTCTCGGGTAGTTTGGTTAAATAAAAGTAAGTATTCGCACAGAGTGCGATGTGTACCACCATGCCGGGGGTCGGGAGGGGTTCACCCGTCGGATTATCCCAGTGTGGTAAAAGTGCCGAGTTCGTTTCGGCGATTATCAACAACGGAAGAGGTAGGAAAAATGAAGAAACTGATGATTCTTGGGGCCGGTGTTGCCCTGTCGTTTGCTGTTGCCCAGATCGCAACGGCCGCTTCGACGGTGGATCCGGTGACCGGTGTTAAAACCAATTTCCCGGTGGCGAATGCCTTTGCTTACGGTCAGAATACTGCCCCGACCGTTCCAAATGTTCCCAATGGCAATGCCTACGGTCAGGACAAGGCGAGCAAGCCCGTGCTGAGCTTGCCTGATAACGCCGTTGGATTGGGTTCGGGTCTGGATCAGGCTAATCAAGTTCGTCTCGGGACTCAGCCCTAAGCAATATTTGATTTAGCGTTTTAAAAACAAGGCTCTCGGCGATGACGTCGCCGGGGGCCTTTACGTTGTAGGGATAAATTTTCAGGGGGTGATGATTTTAGTCTAAACCCACCGTAAGATGACCAGTTGGTCATCCCCCCGTCATTAGTTGGTCTTAATATTCAATCTATCATCCCACCATCCTAATTTCCGAACAGAGGAAATAGGTTGCTCCGAAGCGACTAACCACGAAGGCTGTCGGAACTATTAAATTTAAGACGCGAGCAACATTAAAGAGAAAAGAGATCGCGCAAAAAATAATTTTAAGGGTAGAGCTAATAACAAGCTGACGCTCGGGTGGGTGTCGAAGGGGAGGGGGAGTGCGTATTAGATTAATCAATAGTGCTGGTTGGGCGGCATTGTGTGTGCCTGTGGTTTCCTCTGCGGTAATGCCGACCAGTTTTGGTGGTTGGGCAGCGACGAGTGGCGTGGTGTCTGCAACCTGTCCGTCAGGTTTGACCTGTACTGACGTGGCGCAGTCATCTGGATTTCTCCAGCGTTCTCTTAAAGATACTGCAGGAAAAACCTATTTCCAGACCATCATTATCGAGACTGGAGCCAGCGGGCTTCCTGGCGCGCTGAATTTTTCCACTGAGAATTTCGTACGCCGTAATCCGGACAACACGTCTGGCCCGCTAGGGGGCATCGCTAATCATCAAGTCATTAAAGATGATTCTGTCAATAAATGGGATAAAACCAATTCGGCATTGTCGATGGATTCCACGATCAAGACCAAGTGGAGCACTGATACAACCTCACCGAGCATCGTGACGAATCAATCTATTAGTGAGTCGGGCACTGCTTTTGATACCAAGTTTCTGTCGACGTATAAATTTGAGGAAAATATCAGCGAGCTGGGCGTCCGTTCCGGCTATGCCTACGATATTGGCCAGTTATTCAGTCAGCAATGGGGTAAGGATCAAAGTGTCGGCAAGTGCGACAAATGTTCTTCCACGACCACTCCCTATGAGGTTCAAGGCTTCACCCGCCGCTTGCGCAGCGGTGATATGTCCAAGAGTGCGGGTACTGGTACTCTGCCTTCCGGCCGCAGCGTGACCTGGAATGCCGGTGAAACGGTGGCTGTGACCTGGGCCGGTCAGGTAATGAATCACTGGGAAGAGCTGGAAAGCAATGAAGGGACGCCGGGTTGGGAAGATCTGGAGATGAGCTTTCAGGCTTATGAAAATTTGAGTAGTGGGCAGGCACCATCACGGTATATGGCCTATGGCAGCTCCGCGCCTTTGGACTGGAATACCGCGACGTTCGGCGCCGCGCCCGTCATGCCGGCATTGCCCAAGGGGACAACCGGGGCAGGGTCGTCCAAGGATAGTAAGGGCACAACAACTCCTGCTCCATCGACCTTGGCCGATGTTCAGTTCCAGGCGGCCCCCGTTACTTTGTCGTCTTCTACGGTAACAGACACGCCAGTTCAATTTAGTAATTGGAGTGTTAGCAATGGTGTGATCTCTGCGGCTTGTCCTCCCGGAGCAGGTGTCTGTATTAGTTCTCAGAGTAGCGAAGGGATGTTACAACGCATGCTGAGGGGTAGCGATGGCAAAGACTATATCCAATTGATCATTACCGATAGTAATGCCACGGGCACACCGGCCAATCTTGCCTTTGCAAGTGAGTCACTGGTGCAAATGGGTAACGCAACCAAGAATGGCATTATTAGCCAGATGCTGTTGCGAGATGTGGGCAATAGTATGTTTGGCTTTGCCGATCGCGCAGTGGTGCGTACCGGTTGGGGTGATAGTGCTACCCAGCCGAATATCGATCTGGAGCAGCATTTCGCCACCAAGATAGCGAGCGAGTACTTCGAGTTCAAGAATGATTTTGCCTATAAGGCGAATCTGGATGCAAACAACGACCGTACCGGTTTCTGGATGGATATTGATCAGACGCAGGTGGGAACTTATAACCTCGGTAGACGTGGTGCGTCGAGCACTGGTTTCTCGTCACGTACCGATCAAGGGATGTTCGTGCGGCGTGAGATTGCGGGCGACATGCTGACTTCCGGTGGCACATCAACATCTTCTAAAGATGGTGGTGGAAGTCTAGGATGGGTTGCGGGAGACGATATTAAAGTTACCTGGTTTGGCCAGGTCTTTAATGGTCCTGGAGAGTCGCAACCTCGTTTTTACTATCAAGCCTATGATCGTGTGAACGACACTTCGGCACCCAACCGTTCTGCTAATCGTGATGGCGGGCCAGGTCCAAATTCATGGAATACCATATTTGGCACTAAGCCTGTATGGCCATTTGCAACAACGACCAAAAAATAAAAAATACTAAAATCATTATAAAATAACGGATCCTCACGGGGATCTGATACGGGTATGAAGGAGAAATGAGTATGTTCGTATTGGGTGATAAAGGTGGTTTGCGTTCCGTTCGCAGTTTTCAGTTACTGCCATTGGCGGTAATAATTACGAGCAGTGTGTTGCTGGCTGCCTGCGGCGGCGGTGAAGACGCAGCAACGCCGAGCAACACCACGGTTACGTCGCCAAGTGGTTCTAATGCTAACAGTTCTAACACTGCGAATAGCATCGATCCGAATGCCAACCCCGGTCCTGAAAATAACGGCTTCAGTAATGTGTCGCGCGATAGAGCGGAAGCGGCAACCACTTGTTCGGGCGGGTTGAGTTCCGATACCTACATTAGTGCCGATGCGGGTGGGGTATTGGATGCCAACGAAAAATCTTGGAATCAGACCGGTTATTACATCGCGACCAGTGGCGGACGTGGCGGTGCCAATGGTGGTCACGGAGGGAATGGCGGTTGCGTCGATATCTTCCAGCCCGGTGGTATGGGTGGGCTGAAAGTTGTGGCGCCGGATCTAAATGGTAATTTTACTAAAGCCGTGACGACGTTTACGGCGACCAATACCACTAATGCTAATCTCGGATCAAATCCACTAATCATCAGTCAAAATAGTACGATTCCGGTGGTCAACTCGGCACCAGCTAATGGTGTTGCCTATATGGTGCTCGGTAATAACTACGTTTATATTTCTGATGGCAATGCCACTATTGCAGACGAACCACCGGTGACCGGCATCCAGGTCAAGCCTGGCACTACCCTGACGTTGGGGTTGAATCGTGGCGGTATCGATGCGGGTGTGTACGCCAACATAATTCTGATCAACGATTTTCAAAATCAAGGCACTGTAACTACGTTTGATGCAAGTAACCGGCGTGGTGGGTTGCAGATTATCGCAGCTGATTATTTCGGTGATGTTGGCAGTGTGATCGATCTTGCCGGAAACAACAGTAAGAGCGAGGCAGGCAGTGCCGATATTGTTACCGATTTCTCGATTCTGAGCGCTAGCACCATCAAGACGTCTAGTCTTGCTGGCAAGAATGGCGGCAATGTCCGATTAGAGGCGCAGAGCCGTATCGAAAATCGCGGCGATATCATTGCCTCCGGCGGTGATAGCAATAGCGGCACGGGTGGCGTAGGCGGTGCAGTGAAACTGCTGGCCACGGTCGGTGACCTATTGAATTCCGGCAACATCACCACCAATGGCGGCAAAGGTACTCAGGCCGGTGGTGATGGTGGCGACGTCACCATTAAAACGGTTCAGGTGGGCACGCTTAAGAATAGCGGTAAGATCATCACCTCTGGCGGTAATACCGATGGCGGCCAAGGTGGTGATGCTGGCGATATTACGCTGAAAGATTACGGTGGCGGTGTTCGCGACGGCAATATGGTGATGCAAGTGGCATTGGCCAACAGTGGTGATCTGATTGCGGTCGGGGGGTCTACTGGCGGCTTGAGTTCCAGCGCTGGTTACGGCGGTGACGTTACGATCAGTGCCTATTATGGCCATATTACCCGTGCTTGGCAGACTGTGGGGCATATTGAGCTCTCCGGGAATATTAATGCCTCCGGCGGTCATGCTGCAGCAGCAGGGCGTGGTAATGGCGGTGATGGCGGCTTCGTCAAGATTGCGCTTGATGCGCGCTTACACTCTCTTGACCAGCATTTGTCCTTGCTGGGGTATCGCGAAATTAATGTGAGTGGTGGTGATGGTAATCACGGCGGTAATGCAGGTGATGTCGGCATGATGACGCAGTTCGGCAACACGGCAGCCCAGTTCCTGACGCCAGGCGGTGACGTGCGCAATGATGCAAAAATCATTGCCAAGGGTGGCAGCGTGCTTGCTAATGCAGCCAATATTCCTGCCAAAGGCGGTGTTGGTGGTGATGTAACGCTGGAAACTGAATATTACTGCGGCATGTTTGACGTCGTGTTCTATCCGATTCTTGGTCCAAGTATTCCGACGATGGAATATACCGTGAACAAGGGTGCAATCGATACCAGCGGTGGTGTTAGCAACGGACTTGCGATCACTGATACCGTTGCCGCTAATGCAGGATCGGTGTTGCTCTGGGGTTATAATCAGGTAAGCAACAATAATGCAATCGTTGCCAACGGCGCCGATGACAATGGCGCAAATAGCGGTCGTGGTGGTAATGCCGGTAATGTCTCACTACTGACTGAGTTGGGTGATGCCTATAATACTGTTAATATCAGTGCTAATGGTGGTAACGGCCGTAACCGTGGCGGTGATGCGGCGGCGCTGGTAACTATCGTGAGTCCAAAGTTGGTGGATAACGGAGCAGCTGTCATTAACGCTAAGGGTGGTAATGCCAATCCCGCAGTCGCGGGTTCAGCCGGTGGTCGCGGTGGTTTGATCGATCTTTATAGCTTGGCAGGTTCTGCCAAAGTTACCGCCAGCAGCCAAACCACATTTGGCTATACCGGTGGTACTGGCCAAAGTGTCGGCGCAAGCGGGGGTGTCGCGGTGGGTGGTGTTTGCAGTGCAGGTGTTTGTAAGTAACATCGGCATAAGCTAAGGCAGAGACATAGCGGCGCGAAGGAACTGAGCAATATTATATTGCTTCTGATCCTTCGCGCTGTCACGTTAAATAAGCCATGAAAATCAGCTCAATATCCAGATTGTATGCCGTGGGGGTCCTGCTTTGGAGCGGCGTACTCAGTGCTGCCGTTTCAGTGCAAAATCCACAAATTCGCTATGATCTCAAGCAGGACAGGCTGAGCATTCAGGCGCAGGATGTTGCACTGAAGACAATCATGACACGAATTGCGTTCGTTTCCGGAATTGAAGTCATGATAGATCCAGCGGTCGATCGAACTGTAAGCGCCAATTTCAAAGATGAATCCCTGGAAGAAGGTATCCGGCGTATTACCCGTGGTTTAAACACGATTTATCAATATTCAAGCAAGAAACCAAATTCCAAGTCGCTGCTGATTGGTGCTCGTTTGTTGCCATCAGGTAAAAGCGATACCTCGGCACTGGTGCCAGTGATGTCGCTGGAACAGGAAGCAGTAATCCGCACCATGAATCAGGCCGGCGTTGCGCAACAGGGAACTCGCCTGCATGAGCGCTGGAATCTGCGACTCCAAAATCTTCCCTCGGCTCAACGCCAATATGTGCTCGATAGTGCCCAAGCGCAACGCAAAAAACTCGAAGAACGTCGACGTGGTCATGCACAGGATCGCAAAGAAGATGAGCTGGAATTTCAGCAGACACTTAAAGAAATAGAAAAAGAAGATCTAGAACTGCGCGAATCAGACCCGGAACGCTACCGGCTTCGACAACAACGACGACAGGAAGTCGAGAATGCTCTGCGGCAACCGCCGCTCAAGCGCTAACGAGGTAATGTCTATGTTTTGTCAGTGGGATAGTTTTAAAGGCAACCGCCAGTGTGAGATTTCTGCTTCGGCAAAAATAAAATCAGTGATATCAGTGGCAATGCTGTGCCTGCAATTTTCCTGTGGTGTAGAGGCGGCGGCGTTATTTCATGTGCCAGTGCTGGCAAATCCTAAAACGCCAGAGCAGCAGTTAATCGATGCTGTCAATGCGGCGAATGCGGCGGGCGAGCCCGCGGTGATCGAGATTGAAGCAGGTATCTATACCTTTATTCAGGCTACAGATCATGTCGAGGGTGATAACGCACTGCCTGCCATTACCGGAGATGTCACGCTGCGCGGATTGGGAGATGGTCCGGCGCAGACAATAATTCAACGGGATGATGCTACAGCCGGTGTGCCTAAATTCAGAATTATGCATGTGGCGCCTGTTGGAAAACTGACGTTAGAGCGCTTAACACTCCGCGGGGGTTCAACAACGTGCGATGATCGCTGTATCAATAACGATCACCCGATGGATACGGGTGGCGGTGTTTATGTGCTTGGCATCCGACAAGTCGAGAATGGCCCGGAGATTCGAGGCCAATTATTCGTGCGTAATAGCATATTGCGCGATAATAAATCTGAAAACTGTGGCGGCGCGATTCGCAATGACGGCGGATACGTCGAAGTTGAAGATAGCCTTATCACTAATAACCGGACGCGTTATGCCATCGATGGCGCAGGAATTTATAACGATGCGCATTATAAACAACACCGTGCCACGGCAATAATGCCCGCTATTCTAGGACGATTAATCGTCCGCCGTTCAACGTTCTCTGCCAATATCACCGGCGGACAGGGAGCGGGTGTCTTTAATGAAAAAGGGAATGCGGATATTGATGACAGTAGCTTTGTTGGCAATTTTTCCCGTCTCGGCGGCGGGGGGATAGGCAACGGCATTGGAAACTTGAATGTCAGTAATACAACGATCTATGGTAACTATACTATGGGGCAAGGCGGGGGCATTATTGCGTCAAACTCGAGTGAGGAATACAGTAATCCTGCACTATCCCAGATGAAGCTAAATAATGTCACTGTCAGCGGAAATGTTTCCGAAGGCGTGCTTGTCGATCCCAATAGTGGCATGGGGCTGGGTGGTGGTGGATTGGCGATGCTATGGGGATTTGTTGAGCTAAAAAATTCCGTGATCTCAGGTAATAGCGATCCGAAGGGGCGCGAGTGTTTCACCGCGTTGTCCAATTATAATACCGATATCGGGATAACATCCTTGGGTAACAACTTGCTGGGGGAGTTTTCTGTATGTCAGCCACACATGTTGACGGTTAATTCAGATCTGCTGGCGGTAAAGCCTGGGTTGGCGAGTTGCCGTTCGTTTGCGGCCAATGGTAGTGCGCATCTGCCGATAGAAACGGTTAATAGTGCTGTTTATGGGGCGGGTAATATCGCCACCTGTATAATCAAAGATCAATTGGGAAAATCGCGGAGCCAGCGATGTTCAATCGGTGCTGTTGAATATTACGATGTGACTGTGACGTCTGGTCAGGTGTGCCCGGTTGCAATTTCGGATGATGAGAAAAAAATTACTAACTACACTGCCGGTAATGGAGGAGCCTTTGAGAGCATTTTCGGTACTCCTAATCCAGGTTCCAGTGTTACCCCGGACCCTACTTCGTCACAAGGAAATGTTGTGCCATCTGACAAGAGCGGGCAAGTAGATAATACGAATAAGGTGAGCTCCACTAATGCGCCAGAATCTGCCGCAGGCGGCGGCGGTGCCGAATTTTGGTTATCTGCTGGCCTATTGCTCTGGAATATGGCGCGGCGGCGCCACCACTAAATAATGTCCAATTATTTCGTTCGCGGCGCGTGGTTGCTAGGTTTGATGGCAATGTTCGTGACCTCTTTGGCGCGTGCCACTGCAGTAACGGAGAGTAGCGATTGCAGCGCTTGTCATTTGCAAATCTATCAAGAATGGCAAACGTCCTGGATGGCACGCGCCAATAGCAATCCTAATTTCCAGGCCCATTTTAAGCGTTGGCAAAGTCAGGCGGCGAAATATGCAACGGCGACCAATAACCCCCCGTTAGATCCCCGCGCTTGTCAGCGATGTCATGCGCCTGAAATTAATGTTGGCGCTGGCCCGCAGCGCCAAGATGGCGTGACTTGTCTCACCTGTCATGCGGTACGCAAAGTGCGCGAAGGGCAATATGGTCATGAACTGAGTTACGATTCGCGAAATATCATCTATGGTCCTGGCCGCGAGAATTCGTTCGCACCACATCTCACTAAACAGGGGGATCACTTTCTTGATTCCAGTTTGTGTGCAGGTTGTCATCGCGATATCGCGCCTAATGGCGTTGCGTTGGAGCGTACTTATGAAGAGTGGCGCGGTAGTCAATACGCCGAACAGAGTGTGCAATGCGCTGATTGCCATATGCCAAAGATCGACGGTGCGCCAAGTAGCAGTTCGGCTCAGTCTCAACACGCATCTCATCGTTTTCCCGGCGGACACGCGGATTCTCCATTGCTCAAAGGAGCGGCCAAATTAGAGCTTAAACAAGTCGCCGGCAAGATTGTGGTGACGGTTATCAATCAAGCGGTGGGGCATCATTTTCCAACGGGCGGTGCTCATCCCAATAAGCTGATGCTGAAGGCTGAGTTTCTAGACGCTGCCGGGGCGGTGCTGGCCGCAGAGGAGCGGGTATATCGTTATGACTATCTTGCCTCGGAGGGCGGGATGCGGGCTCTGGACAAGATAATTGATACCACCTTGCGACCAGGTGAGCGGCGCGAAGAATTGCTCGCGCCAGTGATGGCCAGGGCCGTGAGAGTGCGTGTCTGGCTGGAGTACCAGATCGTTCCCGAGAAACTGTTGCGCCAGTTGTCACCCAAGGACTACGCCCCGGTTCGAATTGATGAGGCGGTTCTGGACCTAACACCTTGAAGTGAATAGTGATTGGTCGGGAATCCCTGTAAGCGTACAAAGCGGCATAAGATGACCATTTGGTCATATTTTAGTCATCTTTTGGCCCCATCAGTTTCTATATACTGAGAAAATCCGACAACCAGATGATTCATTTTTGCGGCGGACATGCAAATAAAAAAATAATTATAAAAATAATGTAAGCGTGGAAAAACGCGCACCTCGCAGAAGGTGGCGAAGAGATGAGGAAATCATATGCGTATTAACGCGATAGCTAGAACCGGATGTGCGGCGTTGGTCGCGCTCGGATGTATGGTCGTGTCTCATGCCGAGGAATTGACTGGCGACGAGATTGTCAAACACTGTTATTACAAATACGCGGGTGAGGATCAGCGTTCGCGGCTGAAAGTAACCTTGACCGATGAGCAAGGTAAGCGTGTCAATCATGAATTTTTCCGCTTTTGGAAAAGTTACGACGGCGATGTCGGTGATGTCACCGATAAAACCGTTCTTTTCTCTGAGTTTCCACCCCATAATCGCGGCATTAATTTCATGCGCTGGGCCTACACACAAAGCAGCGGGAAGGCAGCGGATCAGTGGGTTTATCTTCCGGAAACGCACATGGTGCGTCGCGTGTCGCAGCGTGATCCCAAAAACATGGATTGGGGTGTCAACGATGAAGATTTGCGGGTGCGTGGTCTGGCTGAAGACATCCACACATACCTTGGTGTGAAAAATCATGAGGGGCGAGACTTTTATTTAGTAGAAAGTACGCCGCGAGAGAACGATCCGACCTATAGCAAGCGCGTGAGTTGGTTTAGCAAGACTGGCGACTGGGATACCTGCCTTGAAAGGCGTGTTGATTATTATGACAAGACCAACCAGGTTAGCAAGGAACAGTTCATTAAGTGGGAAAAGGTCGATGATGCCTGGGTTTGGCGTACCGTCGTTGTAAAGAAATCGAATAGCCAGGTGTCGGCGGTATACGACATGACAGACGTTCAGGTTAATGTCGGCGTGCGGGATAATATTTTCAGTAAGCGAGTATTAGAGAAGGGGATGCCGAATTTTGTGCAGGCTTCATCAGGCGAATAAGCAACCATTAATAAATTATAAAGATAAAAATGGCCCGTTAGAGGCTTAATTACGAAATAGATCAAGATGAGGGGGTATGTATGGGGGGGTGTTTTGGCCGCAAGGCCAAATTATGGCTGGTTTTGCCAGTCATAACAGTTGTGGGGGTGTTTGCGCTGGAAATGCCGGTGCAGGCCAAGGAGTACTCAATAAATACTATAAGTGACCCAAGAGCGCAGGTAATCGAGGCGCCAATAATTCCGAGCGTTAACTTCGGGACCAGAGATGGCTCAGATAGCGAAAATAAAAGTGGCGATGGAATTTTGTTGATTCCAAGGGATGATGCGGCCGTGAATCAGTTTGGCATTTTTCACGTCAATGCACTGACCAAGCGAATTGAGATGATTCTGGCGTTTTAGCCGTGGGCATGTGTTTATAAAAGCAGGCCAATAACTCAAAATGATAGGCAGGAGGGGTGTAATGGGTGGATTAAATTATCTTGCTCGTGGGGGCAGGTCAGGGATCGGTTTAACGGCTATTTCGGCTGCGATAGCGGCGGTAATGTCAACGTCAGTACATGCTGAGGTATACACGGTCTCTACCGTGGGTGAGCTGAAGGAGGCTGTGATTAAGGCGAATGCCTCTCCGGTCGCGGATGTCATCAAAATGGCAGAAGCTTCCTTTGTGTTGGGGGATGTGGATGGAATCGGCAGTGATGTGTACTCAGCGTTTCCGATAGAAGGTGAGCTAACCATCGAAGGGCAGGGTATGAATAAGACGCTGCTGCAACGAAATGGTGCTGCCAAAAACCAGTTCCGTTTTTTTCATGTTGGTGCCAGCGCCAAGCTGACACTACGTAATCTGAATCTCAGCGGCGGTTCGCTCGATTACTATATGGATTCCAATATTGTTGATAAGCAGATTGGTGGAGGCGCTGTTGAGAACGAAGGTGAGCTGGTCGTTGAATCAGTCAAGTTCTTTAGTAACTCAGCAGCAACTGGAGGTGCTATTGCCAATAGTCCTAATGCCAAACTCACGGTCAGTGACAGCATTTTTTGGGCCAATCACACTACTAGAAATTGGGATAGCGATGGGGGTGCGATTTTTAATAATGCGGGTACCGCAAGTATTAAGCGTAGTACTTTCCAAAAGAATTTTACCTCACCAACCAAAGATGATAGCGGCAATGTGGTAGGGGCAACGCAATCGGACGGTGGTGCGATAGAAAACTCCATTGGGTATATGGAAGTTATCGATAGCACATTTATTAGCAACACTTCATATTGTGGCGGCGCAATAGAGAACGCCAAGGGTAAGTTGCTAGTCGTCAATTCAACCTTTAATGATAATCATGGCTTGTTGCATGCAGGGGCCATTTATGGCTCTGAGCCGCGACTGAATGGCGACGAAAGTCTCTATGGTGGTGGTTTGATTGACATTCAAAACAGCACGATGAGTGGAAATCATGCCGGCATTGAGGGCGGTGGCGGCGTGTACGCGGATGCGGGTATCGTCACGCTCAAAAACAATCTAATTGCAGGTAATGATTCTACGGCCAAGGGTCCAGATTGTGGATTTAACGATACGGATCTTCGTAGTCCTGATATGTATAAACAGAGTAACAACTACCCGAGCATGATTTTGGTGGCAGGGAATAACCTGATCGGTGATTTGACGGAGTGTAAAGTCGAATCTCTGAAGGGAACTAGCTCGCTGATTATTACTGGCGCCAATATCGCTGGTCTTGAAACGCTTGCCGATAGTGGTGTTCCGGGAAATGCTCACTTCCCATTGAAGTCGACTAGCTTGGCAATCAATCAGGGTCAGGATTGTAAGTTGACGCAGGATCAGCTCGGTAATGGCCGAGTCGGAGCTGCCTGTGATTTAGGTGCGATTGAACAGCAGATGGACGTTGCTTCGGTATTTGTGGGTGACGAATTCAAGAAAACAATTGTCGGTACCTATGAAATTCCGGATTTCTATACGCAGTCGAATAACACTTCGCCGGATACTTCGAGCGCTACAACCTCGACAGCAGTTGAAAGCAGTGGCAGTGTTGCTGCATCGGCTGGCAGTGACGGCGCAGGTGGCGGGGGTGCTTTAAATTTCCTTGGCTTGTTTCTGTTTGGCTTGCCTATGGTATTTAGATTGTCGCGTAAGCAATAATTGACCTGACTTTGTTAATTGCCTGTTTAGGATTTCAAAATAAAGGATTATTGGTTTTCGAAGCAATTTGCAAAGAACAGGCTACCCCTTATAGTTTAGCTACAGTCTGTGAGTTGTCTTCGTGAAGACGAACCCCATCCTCATCTGGGGTTCGTCTTTTTTTGTCTGAATTTTCGAATGCAAGATGGATGCTGCCGGTAATGGTTCATTGATGATTGCTGGTGCGCGTGAAGACCAAAATTTACGTTAAAGTCGCTCCCCCCATGCTCGATAGGAGTGAGGGTGGGCTCAACACGGAAACATGGCCCACCGGGGCCAAATAATCCTTCCCCGCACGGACAAGTAAGTGAGGCCTGTAAAATGGCTGCTTGGAACTGAAAAGTGAAGCTTAATATTTGAAGACGAGACAATGATAACGGCTTGAAATCTATAGCCGTTTCGATGTCATGGTTTTTTGGAATGGGAAGTAAAATTGGTGCCCAAGGGCGGAATCGAACCACCGACACGGGGATTTTCAGTCCCCTGCTCTACCGACTGAGCTACTTGGGCAAGAAGAGGGCGTATTAAACCAATTCGTCTCTCGCGGGTCAAGGTAATATGGTGATTTTCTGAGGGAGGGTGATTTTGTTACTCTTGGCCCCTTGCAACAAACAATAAGCTGGTTAGGAAAGGATGCGGCGGGTGCGGAAGTCAGGTTGGAGGATCGTGGCGGTATTGGCCGGGCTGAGCTTGGCAATGGGGGTTGAGGCCGCTGGCCAGCCTGAAAAGATTGTGCGCTTCCATCATGAGGACCTGAATGGCTGTGTGGGCTGCCATCAGGAGGCCAATACCGAGCTGTTCAAGAAGGCGATGGCCAAGGAGTGCCTGGAGTGCCATAACGAGAAGGGTATCAAGGCGAATTTTAAGGCTGCCCTGGCGCAGATGGAGTCGGCAGTACGCAAGGAGCAGCCGACGCAGAAGGTCGAGGGACAGGGGCCTGGGATGAGTCTGCCGATCTATTATCCGGGGACCAAGCGCGGTGCCCAGCCGAATGAGATGGTGTTGATCCCGGCGGGTAAATTCATCATGGGCACGGATTTTCGCCTGCCTGATGAGGGGCCGCAGCATGAAGAAACCCTGCCTGCCTTTTATATTGATAAGTTCGAGGTGACCAATCTCCAGTACAAGCAGTTCAACGACGCCACCCAGCATAAGTCGCCCAGTCATTTTGTGAATCGCACCTACCCTGAGGGTAAGGCAGACCATCCGGTGACCTATGTGACCTGGGATGATGCCAAGGCCTATTGCGAGTGGGCGGGCAAGCGTTTGCCGACACAGGAGGAGTGGGAGAAGGCGGCGCGCGGCACGGACGGGCAGATGTTCACCTGGGGCAATGAATTCAGTATTGAGCGGGCCAATACGCCGGTGCGCTGGGCGGCGCTCAAGGTCGAGGGCGACACCACACCGGTGGGGGCCTTCGAGTCGGGCAAGAGTCCGTATGGGCTTTACGATATGTCCGGTAATGTCTGGGAGTGGACCAGCTCCTGGTATCAGCCCTATCCCGGTAATAAGCGGATCACGGAAAACTACGGTGAAAAATATAAAGTCCTGAAAGGTGGTTCGTGGTGGGATTGTTCATTTTACAAATGCGGCATCTCGGCGCCGGTCTTTAATCGCAGTTTCTTCCATCCTCGTACCAAAAACGAAAGCTTTGGGTTTCGATGCGCGCGCGACGCCAGGTAATTTTGTGGTGCTCATTGGTGTTGGGATTGGCGGGGTGTGAGTCAGCGCCGCCACCAGCACCGCCACCGCAGGGCATGGTGCTGATCCCGGCGGGCGAATTTGTGATGGGGAGTAATCGGGTCGATGAGGCCAAGTTGACGGAGGAATTCGGTTTTCGGCAACCGATGTATCTGGACGAGCATCCGCAACACAAGGTTGAGCTAAAGGCGTTTTATATTGATCGTCTGGAAGTGACGAATGCTGACTACAAGGCTTTTGTTCACGCCACGGGTACGGCGGAGCCTGCGCTGTGGGTGCAAAATGGTTACAACGTGCGCGATGATAAGTTGCGTTCTTTCCGCATTGAAACCTTGCAATGGGTGGCGCGCGAGTATTTTCATCTTGATCAGGACACGCGCGCGCTGGATAAAGATGCCTTAGTGGCGGAACTGGAAAAAATTCAACGTCAACGCGATCCATTGCCGGTGACGGCGGTGAATTGGTATGACGCTGCCAGTTATTGCCGCTGGAAAAAGAAACGACTGCCGAGTGAAGGCGAATGGGAAAAGGCTGCGCGTGGTACGGATGGCCTGGAATATCCCTGGGGTCAGAGTTGGGACTCAAGCCGCGTTAATACCGGTGAAAATGATGACAGTGGTGTTGAGTTACGGCCAGTGGGGAGTTTTGCCGATGATCGCTCTCCCTTTTCAGTGATGGATATGGGCGGTAACGTCTCGGAGTGGGTGGCGGATTGGTATGAAGCCTATCCGGGCGCGACCTTCAAGAGTGAATTCTATGGCGGCATCCACAAAGTGATTAAAGGCGGTGGCGCCGGCGTTGGCCACTATGCGATCAGCTACTTTTTCCGCGCAGCCCGCCGCGGTCAGGCAGACCCGTCGGCGGTAAGCACGGATGTGGGATTTCGCTGCGCCCAGGATGCACCTGGGGCAGCGTCGTGAATTATTTCGGGGGTACGTAACCTTGAGGCATCTGTCCGCCGTCGCCGAATAGAAACTTCTCCATTTCTTCCTTGAGCAGGGTCTGCGCCTTGGGGTCGATCAACGATAGGCGATATTCGTTAATCAGCATGGTCTGCTGCTTCAACCACATCTGCCACGCCTGTTGCGAGATGTTTTCATAGATCTTTTTGCCGAACTCCCCGGGATACGGTGGGCGCGCCAGGCCAGGTAATTCCTGCTTCAGTTTTTTGCATTGCACCATGTGAGTCATGGTTGTGGTCCCCATTGCTATTTTGAGCGCTGGATTCTAACAGAGAGCAATCCGTCGTTTCTATCAGGGATTAGCGACCTCGGCTGAACGCTGGGCGAGTTGTTGCAGCAGCAGCTTAACGGGCGCCGCCAGCCCCAGTTTGGGTGGTTGGCCGGGAGCAAGCCATTGCACGGCGCTGGCTTCACGGATTTGGGGTGAGCTGTGGCGGAGTTCAGCAACCACGGGTTCGATGTCGAGGTGGAAATGACTGAAGGTGTGGCGCACGGTCGGCCAGCGTTCGCGGATAGTAATTTCGTGGCCAAGTTGATCTGCAGACCATTGGCGCAGTGTCTGGTCATCATTGGCTGTAGCTTCAGGAAAACTCCACAAGCCGCCCCAAATACCAGTGGGCGGGCGTTGATGCAAGAGCACCTCGCCCGCAGCATTGCGCAGTACCAGCATCACTGTCCGTTTTAGCGGCAACGCCTTTTTCGGTTTGGGCGAGGGCAGTTGTGTCTGTAATCCTTGCTGTTGTGCGACGCAGCCAGTGTGTACCGGGCAGCGATCACAGTCTGGGCGACGGTTACACAGTGTGGCGCCCAGATCCATGATTGCCTGCGTGTAGGCAGCGTTACGTTGCATAGGTGTGTGCTGTTCCGCCAGTTGCCACATTGCTTTTTCAATGGCTGGCGTGCCAGGCCAACCTTCAATGCCGTGATACCGGCTTAAGACGCGTTTGACATTGCCATCGAGAATTGGCTGTCGTTGATTAAGCGCCAAACTCAAAATGGCGCCCGCCGTGGATAAGCCAATCCCTGGCAAGTTGATGACGTCTGCAATGTTGGTAGGAAACTCGCCGTTGTATTCATCACGGATAATTTGAGCCGCACGATGCAGATTGCGGGCGCGGGCGTAGTAACCCAATCCCGTCCACAGGTGCAGCACTTCATCGAGCTCGGCGTTGGCCAATGACTGGACATCGGGAAAACGCTGCATGAAGCGCGTGAAATAATCGATAACCGTGCTGACCTGCGTTTGTTGCAACATGATTTCAGAGACCCAGACGCGATATGGCGTCGGGTTCTGTTGCCACGGCAGATCTTTGCGGCCGTGATAGTCGAACCACGTCAATAGCTGTTGGCTGAAATTTTTGTTGGACATTTTGTTGTATCTTGTTTGCCCGCAGGGGCGGGTTTTAAACCCGCCCCTACCGCGTTTTACCTGTTGAGAAAACCCTTGAGCTTTTCCTTTAGCTTGTCTTGTGTCTGTTGCTTAATCTCTTCGCGTTTCTGTTCAGTTTTTTGTTCAAGTTTTTGTTGAACTTGTTGTTGTTCTTGTTTCAAGCGTTCCTGAATAGCGGCTTTTTCCTTATCCAGTTTTTCCTGTAATGCGGCTTTTTCCTGTTGTAATTTGGCATCGAGCTTTTCCTTCAGCTCAGCCTTTTCCTGCGTCAGTTTGTCTTTCAGCATATCGTCGTATTGCAAATCGAATTTCGGCGCCTTTAATGGGCCGCTGATGCGTACTGGAATGGTTAATCCTTTAAGAAAATTCAAATCAGCACCGCCTTCACCTTCGCTGCTGGCGACGATTTTGGCGTTGACCCTGTAATCCAGCTGTTCTTGCACCAAATCGACGGTGCCGGCACCTGCAATGCGCGCAAACGGTGCCTTGGCGCTGAGATCGTTGTTAGTCAGTACGCCATTGTGAGCCTGTACAGAGGCTTTCACTTCGCTGAAATCGGTAGGGCGGGCCTCGGTTGCTTTTGGAGCGGTTTCACGCTTGAGTTTGGCGCGCGCCTCGCGTGCCTTGGCAGCAATGTTTAATCCCTTCATTGAAATATTGGCGAAGCTGAGCTGTAGCTGACCGTTGAGTGTTTTGGTGATCTCGGCGGGTGTCAGTCCCTCTGCAGTCAGATTAGCCTCCAGACTGCCTTTGCCATTGATCATGTCGTCGCCCATAAAATCCTTGAGCAACGGTCCGGCCTGAATGCCGCGCAGCGATTCCTTGAGGCTGACTTTGGGTGTGTCGCCACGGGCATCAATTTGTGTCTCGCCCAGGTAGCTGCCTTGATAGAGATTGGCAGAGACAGGCGCTAACTTGATCACGCCGTCTTTTGCTTTGAGTGTGGTGCGAATGTCATTGAGTCGCAGGTTGGATATTTTTAATTTGCCGATATAAGCTTTGCCGTCGATATCAAGTTTGCGCAAGGTAACCAGCGGCAAGGTTGCGGCAGCTGCGCCCGCGCTGGCGGGTGTCGGTGGTGGCGTAGCGGATTTATCAGCCTTGGGCGGCAAATAACGATCGGCATCGATAGCGTCGATAGTGAGTTCATATGTTAATGCAGGAACACTAAAGTTATGTACCGAGGCTTGGCCCTGGAGTGTGGTTTCATCGAGTTTAAGTATTAAGCGTTTCAACTCGGCATTGTTCAAGTCGCCCGCAAATGCAAGTTCGGTTCGAGCGCTTTGCAAAACTTTCTCGTCCGCCGTTTTAGGCGCTTCAATAGCGAGGGCTTGCATCGTCTGCCGGGGATTGAATTCAGCCGTTTTGAGTTGACCTTCATAATGAATTTCGCTATTGAGACCAGTGACGGCGATGCTGCCATTGGCGGTGATGTTTGCCAGCTCAAGCCGCAGATTGTCGAGATGGGCATTGCCGGCCTGCATATCGGCATCGATATCGGTGTGGAGACGCAGTGCTCCTGGCAACAGGTTTGATTTCAAGCCAATATCGGCGGGTTTGATTTGATAGTGAGATTGCGCGGTGTCGAGCTGGATGTTGCCGGCGATCTGTAATTGGCCCTGCTGTTTAAGCGCCGGACTATCAAAGCTGACATCAAGTTGGGTTTGTTCCAACTGAAACTTGCTGTTAGGCAGATCCATGTGGATACGGCTGGCAAGTTTGATGTTGGCCGTGGCCTTGGGTTTGCTGCTGCTCAGATCGGCATCGAGTTTGAAATCAATGGGTGCTTCAAGCGCGACCGGGCCGGTGCTGAGGTTTAGTTTTTCAATCGCGTAGCGGCTTTGAGTTTGCTGGTTATCGTAAACTGCTTTGGCGTTACTGACTGTCAGGCCGCTGATGGCGATCGCGGCCAAGGTGAAATCAGAAGCAGGTTTGGCGGGCTCAGGTTTGGCTTTGTTACTGGCAAGTGCTTGCATGATGTCTTGCCAGTTGCTGGTGCCATCTTTGGCGATGGCAAGATTGATGGCCATGCCATTGAGTGCCACAGTTTTCATCTGTACTTCATGTTTTAACAAGGGCAGCAGTTTGATCTTGATCTCCGCCTTATCGATCTTGGCGAACGGCTCGTTGTCAAATCCCGGTGCATTGCTCAGCGAAGCCGCGCCCAGTTCGATGCCGAGCCAGGGGAATACTGATAACCCAATATCGCCGCTAATGGTAAGTTCGCGCCCCGTGGCATCTTTGACAGCGGCGCTGATCTGAGGTTTTAGTTGATTGGGATCAAAAAACAAGTGTATCGCCGCGATTGCGAGGACAATGAGTAGCAGGAGAGTGCCAATGGCACCGCCAGTGTATTTAAGAATTTTTTTGATGGGCATGCAAGGTAGTCGAGATATGTGGAAACTAAATTGGTGTCTACCATACTAAATTCACGCCCTTTTCACCAGCTATCCTGTAATTGGTAGTTGGACGAGATGGAGTGTGTGGTTTTCAGAGCGAGTTCACCAAACAGGTGATCTCAATTTTCATGGGAACGTTAGTGAGTATCATAATGTTAAATATCCAAGGAAGCGGTCAACTGCCGATTCCAGGATTAACAGCGGGTTGGCAAGTGGCGGAAGATTAGGAATAATGGTGGTGATGGAAATCAACACAACAATCATTGAGATTGAGTCGGATAATTTCCCCGCTCAGGCAGGGACTCTATACAGTCAAGCGTTTTCAAATACCGAGCGCTTGCGGCGTGCGCTAAAAATGCTGGTGATTCTATGGGCGGTGGCGCTGGTAACGGTGTTTATCCCGATTGCCCATTTTGTGCTGGTCCCCACGTTTTTACTGGCAGGACCGATTGTGGCTTTGCGGCGTTATGGCATGAAATCAGCGCTGGAAAAGGTGGGGGGGGTATGTCCGGCCTGCGGCCAAGAGATCGCCATCCCCCTGGAGCCAAGTGACTGGCTGCCCAAACGGACCTATTGTCCGGCCTGCAATAAGCCCTTGAGGTTGATGTATAATGACCCCGCAGTAGCAACCCAATAATTCATCCTTCAAACTCGTCAGAGTAATCAGGTCAACTTATGCGAGCTGTTTTTGCGCTCATGATCATTAGTGTATTCGTCGTGTCCGGCATCATAACCCTGTTGTTGATGCTCTACATGCTGGGCTTTTTCGGGCACTAAATTTTTCCCGCGAGTTTGTATGCGGATCCTTGTTTTCCCTGCCTTTCAGGTCCATGATTTAACAAAGGGCTGTTGATTGTTTCAACGATTGGAGGGTGATATGAATAACTATTGCGTAGTCGTGACCGACGGTGCCAGGGCCCGTTTTTTTCTCCTCGAATCCGGGCAAGTGGCCAAGGGTGGCCCCAACCTCATCGAAAAGAGCGATCTGATCAACCCGGAAGGTGTCGCGTCGGGGGCGGAGTTATTCAGCGACACCCGGCCAGGCAGGGTGATGGCGCCAGACGGTGGTGGTGGCCAAAGTTTTGACGATCACCGCAGTCAGCACCACGAGGAGAACGAACGGCGTTTCGCCAAAAAGATAGCGGAGACTGCATTGAAAGCAGTGGGGGATCAAAAGGCGAAGCACTTGGTGCTGGTGGCGGACAAGCGGATGTTGGGTTATTTGCGCGGCGCGTTCACCGCGTCGCCAAAGGCCGGGCTGGAGATCAGCGAAGTGCCCAAGAATTTGACCAAACTGGCGCCCCAGGAATTGCATGAGCATCTGGCACTGGAGCAGGTTTTGCCGCAGCGCCGTAGTTTGTAATTGGGGGCGGAGGGAGTTGATGTAAAGAAGGGGGCTTAGCCCCCTTCTTCGTTGTTAAATATGAGCTTGGAGCGGGCGATGGGAATCGAACCCACGTCTCTAGCTTGGGAAGCTAGGGTAATAGCCATTATACGACGCCCGCGAGGAGCCACATTTTCACTGGTTCAGATCCTAAGGTCAATCCGATTGATGTAAAATGGCCCCCTTCTTGAGCATGACCGGTTGTGACGGGAGCAGTGGATGGAAATTGTTGTGAATGGAGTGCCTCGGCAGGTGGCTGAGGATTACACCGTCGCCAATTTGATTGCGGACATGGGGTTGCAAGGACGGCGACTGGCAGTGGAGGTTAATCTCGAGATTGTGCCGCGCAGTCTTCATGCCGCGCAGCGGTTTTCTTCCGGAGACAAGGTTGAAATCGTGCATGCCATTGGCGGCGGATAATACGTTAGCAGTTTAAATCAGGATAAATAGCATGACTGACACAGCACAACTTACGCGCGAAGAAACGACTGCCGCGAACGATCCGTTAATTGTGGCCGGCAAGGCCTATCAATCGCGCCTGTTGGTGGGTACCGGCAAATATCGTGACATGGAAGAAACGCGCCGTGCTGTTGAAGCCAGTGGTGCAGAAATCATCACCGTCGCCATTCGCCGTACCAACATCGGCCAGAATCCAAATGAACCAAGTCTGCTCGATGTGTTGCCGCCGAGCCGCTACACCTATCTGCCCAATACCGCCGGTTGTTACAGCGCTGAGGATGCGATCCGCACCTGTCGCTTGGCGCGTGAATTGCTCGATGGCCACGATCTGGTGAAGCTGGAAGTCTTGGGTGATGAGAAGACATTATTTCCCAATGTGATGGCGACCCTGAAAGCTGCGGAAGTGCTGATCAAGGATGGTTTTAAGGTCATGGTCTATACTTCGGATGATTTGATCGTCGCCAAGGAATTGGAAGCGATGGGTTGTGTGGCCGTCATGCCGCTCGGCGCGCCGATCGGTTCCGGACTGGGGATACGCAATCCCTACAACATCCGCTTCATCGTTGAAGAATTGAAAGTACCGGTGTTGGTCGATGCGGGTGTCGGCACTGCTTCAGATGCTGCAGTCGCCATGGAACTTGGTTGTGATGGTGTGTTGATGAATACCGCGATCGCCGCTGCAAAAAATCCCATATTAATGGCCTCGGCGATGAAAAAAGCGGTCGAAGCCGGGCGTGAATCATTCCTCGCGGGACGTATGCCACGCAAGCTATACGCCAGTGCCTCGTCGCCAGTGGAGGGAGCTTTTTTCTAATACTTAAATACAAAACCGCTAAGGCCGCAAAGGTGCGCTAAGATTTACCGAAATGTATCTCGCTTATAAATACTGTTGCCCAGTTGAAGGTATCTATCGTTGGTGAATGCAATAACTTCGCGATCCTTCGCGTCCTTTGCGATTTTAAAGGGTTTTTTCGTGGTTAACCATGCCCAATAGCAATCGTCCCCTCCGCACCGTCCGCAGTTTTGTCCGTCGCATTGGCCGCACCACGGCAGCACAACAGCGTGCCCTGGATGAAATGTGGCCACGCGTTGGCCTGGAACCAGGTGCGACGCCATTAAATTTTATTGAAATATATGGCCGCTCCGCACCGCTCACGTTGGAGATTGGTTTTGGTATGGGTGATGCGCTGGCACCATTGGCGGCGACGCATCCCGAGCAGGATTTTCTCGGTATTGAAGTGCATCGGCCAGGTGTTGGCCGTTTGCTGTCCAGGCTGGGTGAGCAAGGCAGTACCAATGTGCGCGTGCTTTGTGCCGACGCCGTCGATATTCTGCAAACACGGATTCCGGATCAATCGTTCGATCGAGTGCTGATTTTCTTTCCTGATCCCTGGCATAAAAAAAAGCATCACAAACGGCGGCTGATTCAGCCCGATTTTATTCAGTTATTGCGGCGTAAGCTCAAAGTCAACGGCGTGTTGCATCTGGCGACGGACTGGCAGGATTATGCTGAGTGGATGATGGATGTATTAAATGCGGCTGAAGGTTTCGAAAATCTCGCTGGTGCCGGTCAATGTGCCGAGCGACCGGATTACCGACCTGTCACCAAATTTGAAAGCCGAGGCCAGCGGCTGGGGCATGGCATCTGGGATTTGCTGTTTAAAAAGATTTCATGATGATTGCATCTCGAGCCAGCTTGTATTGCGCTGCCTAAACAACCTAAGCTAACCGGTCATGGATGACGGCGAATTAATTACCAGATTACTGGCGGGCGACGAGGAGGCATTCCGGCACGTCGTTGGCGAGTATCATGGACTGATGCAGCATGTGGCGCGCGCCATTATCGGTAGCGAGTTTGCCGAAGAAATCGTGCAGGATGCCTGGCTGGCCGTGATCCAGGCCCTGCCTCAGTTTGAACGGCGTGCCAGTCTTAAGACCTGGATTCTGCAAATTGTCGGCAATCTGGCCAAAACGCGTCTGCGCCGCGAGCGGCGTTCGGTCGCTGTCGGGGATGCCGCAGATATTGAGTTGGTCGCCGCAGCCGCTGGCCAGATGTTTCAGCCGGATGGTCACTGGGTGGAACCGCCCGGCCACTGGCATCAAGATACCCCGGAACTGATGTTGGCCAGTGAACAATTACGGGCAGTGATCGATTGTACGCTTGTTGCGTTGCCGGAAGTGCAACGGACGGTGTTGACGCTGCGCGATGTTGAGGGGCTGGAGATGGATGAAATTTGTAATATTCTGGAGCTTTCCGAGTCTAATAGTCGAGTGTTGTTGCATCGCGCCCGCTTGCGACTGTGGCAGGCCATCGATCAATTTCAGCGCGGCGAGGCTGGCTAATGTTTAAGTGCCGGGATATTCATGACCACGCCAGTGACTACCTGGAAAAACGCCTCTCCTTATGGGGGAGGATTCAATTCCGCTGGCACCTGTTTATCTGCGTTCATTGCCGCAACTTCATTCGTCAGATGCGAACCACTGTCAGTACGCTGGCGGGCTTGAAGAAATCTCCAGACAGCGGCGCCATTGATAATCAGGTGGCCTTGCTGCTGCGCCAGCGCCAATCCTCCTCCTCGAAGTCCACTTCGAAAAAAGATCAGTAATTTTCATTCCCATCTGTAACAAAGCGGGGAGTCCCGCGTCTTTATCTGCGAGCACCGGCCGGCGCGGGTAAATCTATTTCATCATTGCAACTTTGACGCTATTTGGCGTTACGAGGCGGCTGCACGCGGACAGCAGTACCGCGAAGGCGGCATTGGGCCGCCGATTTGATCTTTCTTCATTCACAACCAAGAGGAAAAAAATCATGGACATTAAAAGATATTTTCTAGGGAGCGCGACAGCGGCGATATTCCTGTTAGGATCGTTCGGCGCGCAGGCTCATTCAGGAGGCGCGGCATATACCATGACTAACGCGCCTGAAGATAACCGGATCGTTGTTTTTAGCCGTGATGCGCAAGGAATTCTCATTAAAACAGATGCGGTCTCTACGGGTGGCAAAGGTTCCGGAGGCGGCTTGGATCCGTTGGCGTCTCAAGGATCGCTGGTGCTCGCTGACGAGGGTAAATGGTTGCTGGCCGTTAACGCGGGAAGCAACGATATTTCTGTGTTCCGCGTGAAGAATGATGGTATCGAGTTGAGTGACAGAACCGGTTCCGGCGGCAGTTTTCCGGTGAGTGTGACCGTTTCGGAACATATCGTTTATGTGCTCAACAACGGTGTCCCCGCGAATATTACAGGTTTCCGGTTGAGCGATCATGGGCAGTTGGTGCCACTGCCGGATTCCACGCGTGCGTTGGGCTCGGGCTCCTTTGGTCAGGTTGCATTCGATGCGCAGAGAAAGTCGCTGGTGGTCACCGATAAAGCCAATAACAGATTGTTGGTATATCGCACGCGTGAGCATGGCTTGCCGGATGTCACGCCTGTGGTCTCGGCATCCGCCGGCAACGTCCCCTTTGGTGTTGCTTTTGACAGGGTAGGGCATCTGCTGGCGGTGGAGGCAGGCAGTAATGCAGTGTCGTCTTATGATCTGCTGCGCGACGGCAGCTTGCAAACCATTACCGCATCAGCAGCTAACGGCCAGATCGCAACATGCTGGATCGTTGTGAACCAGCGGGGCGATGTCATTACCACCAATCCCGGTACGCACTCCTTATCGGCCTTTCACGTTGATGCGCAGACGGGTGCCGTGACATTGCTGAATGGTTTGGCCGGGGCCGGTGATCGGCCGCTTGATATTGATGTGTCCAAGGACGGCCGTTTTGTTTACGCCGTAGATCCGGCGAACGGTGGTGTAGACATGTTCAAGATCGAGCACGACGGCAGTTTGACCGGTATGGGCAATGTCGATGGCGGTTTGCCGTTGTTTGCGCAAGGTATGGCGGTGCGCTAATCGATTGAAACACGATCCTCATTAAGTTGCGAAAGCAAGGAGGACGGCAGCGATGCCGTCCTTTTGTTTTTTATCTCCATGATTCGAAAAAAAGATCAGTAACAGCTTGTTGAAAAACTCCCTCTCCTCCAGGGAGAGGGTTGGGGTGAGGGGTTAAATGCCTCATCACTACTTGATTTTATCCCCTCATCCTAGCCTTCTCCCGGAGGGAGAAGGGACTAAGAGCCTTTTTCAACAAGCTGCTAATTTTTCATTTCCTCCTGTAACAAAATAAGACTTCATGCGTCTCTATCTGCGAGCACCACGGGTGTGTCGAAACTGAGTTCATCATTACAGATAAGGAGAAGCAACTATGGGTAATCGTAAATCTTCAGTTCAAGCAATTATGGCATCGGCCATCGCATTAAGCCTGATGGGTGCGTCTGCATCGGCCCTGGCAGCCAAGGATGACATGGAGAAATGCTACGGTATTGTCAAAGCAGGCAAAAACGATTGCAAGACCTCGACCAATTCCTGTGTCGGTCACGCCGAGAAAGATGCCGACCCAAATGCATTTCTTGTCGTACCGAAGGGGACATGCGACAAGATCGTTAATAGCAGTGCCAAACCGAAGGCTTAACGGTCATGGTGACGCAACATCGAAACCCCAGGTCTCGGGTTGCACATCCGATCCCGGCGTGCGCCGGGATCGGTCTTCGGGCCGAGCATTATGAGGACATTTTGCATGCACATCCCGATGTCGGCTGGCTGGAAGTGCATAGTGAGAATTATTTTGGCGAGCGTGGGCGGCCGTGGCAGATACTGGGGCAGATTCGTGAACATTATCCAGTCAGTCTTCACGGAGTAGGATTGTCGCTAGGTTCGACCGATCCGCTGGATGAGGTTCATTTAAAACAACTCAAGCGTTTGATCGAGTATATTGAGCCCGGCTTGATCTCGGAGCATGTGTCATGGTCATCAGTACAAGGCCATCATTTCCATGATTTACTGCCGTTGCCGTATACCGAAGAGGCGTTGATGCATCTCGCGGGCCGGGTCACGCAGGCCCAGGAGATTCTTGGCCGCCAAATTCTGATGGAAAATCTGTCAAGTTATGTGCGCTACGCACATTCAACCATGAGTGAATGGGAATTTCTTTCCGAGCTGGTGATCCGTAGCGGTTGCGGGTTATTGCTGGACGTTAATAATGTGTATGTCAGCGCCATCAATCATCGGTTCGATCCGAAAACGTATTTGAACAATATCGTGCCAGGCGTTGTCGGTGAGATACATTTAGCCGGCCACACCAGGAAGTTGCGCGACGCGGCGACCTTTATTATCGATACCCACGACCAGCCAGTATCGAAAGAGGTCTGGGATTTGTATGAGCACGCAGTTGCCCGTTTTGCGGGCATTCCGGTGTTAATTGAATGGGACGCCGTCTTGCCGCCGCTGCCGGTGTTGGTGGCCGAAGCACAGCGCGCACAACACATTATGGATGGGTGTTATGCACTCACTGCGTGATTTACAACTCGAAATGGGTCAACTGATTGTGGTGCGGCAGCTGAATGCGGTGCCGGATGAACTGATAAGCGATCACTTCTCCAGCCGCGAGCGGTTGACCGTATACCGCAATAATTTTGTGCTCGGGCATCATGAGGCGCTGGCCGCTGTGTATCCCGTCATAAAACGGTTAGGGGGGGAGGCCTTCTTTGGGGCATTGGCAGAGGCTTATCGGCAACATGATCCACGCACCAGCGCCAATGTGCATGCCTACGGTGTGACGCTGGCGGAGTTTCTGAAAGATTTTCTTCCGGCCAAAGCACTTCCCTATTTGTCAGATATCGCGCGGCTGGAGTGGGCCTATCACGAAGTTTTTCATGCGGGCATTAATGCTGAAGCAAGCTTGGTTTTGAATGCAGCTGAGATGAACGATGATGGTGTACTGATACCGCATCCCGCCCTGCGCTGGCTTGAGTCACAGTACCCGGTGCTGGAAATATGGCAACAACATCGCCGGGATGAACTTGAGGAAATCGATCTTGGCAGTGGCGGTGATCGGTTACTGATCTATCGCACTGATTTTGATGTCGAGATCGTCCGGTTAGGAGTGTCCGAATATGCGCTAGTAACGGCCTTGGCGGGTGGTGTGCCAGTGGGTGAGGTATTTACTGCTTATGCGGATCAGACGGATGTGGCGACTGTCATGGCCTTTTGTCTGTCGCGCCGGATTTTTATTGGTTTAAAACAGAGGGGGAAAGCTGATGAAAGTAGCTGTTAATCCTGTTTTTCATGCGTGGCAATATGTCGCCAAAGTTCTGGACTGGCTGGCACCGCTGGCATTTTTATTATTGCGTGTGTGGGTGGCGTGGGCGTTTTTCAAATCGGGTTATCTGAAAATTACCAGTTGGGATACCACACTTTATCTTTTTGAGAACGAATATGCAGTGCCATTACTTTCGCCACTCTATGCGGCCTATCTTGGAACGTTTATCGAATTGGTGATGCCTGTATTGCTGGTAATTGGCTTGCTGGCGCGGCCTGCTGCATTGCTGTTGTTTATGTTCAATATTATGGCCGTAATCAGTTATCCGGATCTTGATCCTGCTGCCGCGACCGATCATCAGGCTTGGGGTGTAGTTTTACTGTTATTGGCAACGGCTGGGGTTGGCCGTTGGTCGTGTGATCAGTGGTCAAGTCGTAGAATTAAAGCATTTGCAATATAACTTAAGACACCATTGGGTGGCTGTTATAGCCGTGTCAATGTTGTGTTATTTGTGATTGCGCAAGCGTTGCGCCACCAAAGAATCATTAATCACTAATATTCTTATTTGCTAGTAATTATTTGAGTTCATGAGGAATTTTTTCAGTACTTCAGGCACATATTTTTTGTGCTTTGCGGTGGATTATTTCTGTGGTTATGATATTGCCAATGGTCTTTCGGTGTTGTTGCTTCTGAATCAATCAACACGAAGTGAAAAACAATCAGGGGTCACGGGGTATGATCAGTAAAGAGTGTATGAGCGCGCAGCGTTTGACGGTGTTGGGGAATGCATTGGCGTATGAATTGAGAAATTTTGCTGACGACAATTGTCGCGCGGATGTGAGTGATAAAAAGTGCCGCGAGTTGCGAGAGCTGTTGTCCGCCTGGGATGATGCGTTAGGGAGTTTCCGGAAGGAAATCGAATCCAACGGCAAGCGGAGTTTGCTATTGGATATCGTTTCTCCCTAGCGGCCAAGGTGGTTTAGTGCGGTAGGTTGAGCAGGCTCAATACACCCTCCAGTCCGCAATGATTCAGTACTGTATGGGCTTGAGCTTGGACCTTGGGTTTGGCGTGGTAGGCAATGCTGAGTCCGGCTTCTTTCATCATGATGAGATCATTGGCGCCGTCGCCTATTGCAATGGCTTGTTTCGGAGTAATGTCTAGCGTCGAGCAGAGTTCGAGCAGGAAATCGCGTTTGCCTTCGGCGCCGACAATGTTGCCCAGTATCTTGCCTGTAAGTTTGTTGTCAATAATGTCGAGCGTGTTACCGCGCGCGTAATCCAGCTTGAGTTGTGTCTTGAGTTGTTCGGTAAAGTAGGTAAAGCCACCCGAAACCAGTGCGACTTTGACGCCTTTGGCATGCAGGCCGGCGATCATGGTTTCGGCGCCGGGATTGGGGCGCAGCCGTTCGCGATAGACATGATCAAGCGCGCCGGCATCAAGTCCGGTCAGCAGCCCCACGCGTTTGGTCAGTGATTGTTCAAAATTCAGCTCGCCGTGCATGGTGGCTTCGGTGATGGCGGAGACCTGGGGTTTGATGCCAGCAAAGTCCGCGATTTCATCAATGCACTCGATGTTGATCAGGGTTGAGTCCATGTCCGAGATTACTAGGCGCACCGTAGTCGGATCAAAACTGTCAGCCAGCAGGTTTAAGTCAGCGTGATATTCCTGGCTCAGGCGATTGAGTGTGTCAGCATCGATGGTATTGATAATCTGAGCACGAAAATGGCCGCGGGCGCACGGTTCGAGTCGTGCATTAAGGCGATCAGCAATCGCTTGCGCCTGAGCGGGAGTCAATTCCGGGCCTTGCATCACCAATGTTGTCATTTCAACTACCTTCAAATCCTGTAATCAAGCCGCGCATTTTCGCATATTAACCCGCATTTCTCACTCTAGGCGTCCTCGCTACGATCTGGGGTGAGAAATGCGGGTTTAGGTGTCTTCCGGTAAAAACATCTGCAACAGATCATTGAGAAAACGCTGCCCTTGGAGGGTAGGCCGAATGCGGTGGGCGTCCCATTCAATCAGCCCTTTGGACTCGGCCTTGTGCAGCGTCTCCTGGGCGATGTTCAGTGGCAGGCCGGTATGATCTTGAAACAGATGGCTGGGCACACCCTCAATCAGGCGCAAGGCGTTGAGCATGAATTCAAAGGCGGCATCTCGTGGGGTGAGCAGGTTGCTGCCGCCCAGTCGGGCCTCTGTGGCTGCGGCCGCCAGGTATTGATCCGGGTGCTTGAGTTTCCAGGAACGCTGGATCGATTGGCTGCGGGCATCGCTGATTTTGCCATGAGCACCGGCGCCGATGCCGAGATAATCGCCAAACTGCCAGTAATTGAGATTGTGGCGGCACTGGCGGTCAGGCTTGGCGAAGGCCGAGATCTCATAATGACCGTATCCCGCCTCTTCCAGCCGGGCGTGACACTGATCCTGCATTTCCCATAGCAAGTCGTCCTCGGGCAATTGGGGCGGCTGGGCGTGGAACTGGGTGTTGGGTTCCAGAGTCAGCTGATAATGCGAGAGGTGGCTGGGGCTGAGCGCGATGGCGGTATCCAGGTCTTTACGGGCCATGGCCACGGTTTGTGCAGGCAAGCCGAACATCAGGTCCAGGTTGAAGTTGTCGAAACCGGCGTGGTGCGCCTCTTCAGCGGCGCGGATGGCCTCGCGGCGGCCATGGATGCGCCCGATGCGCTGAAGCAGGGCGTCATCGAAGCTCTGGACACCGATGGAGAGCCGGTTGATGCCCACGGCCCGGAATTCATGAAATTTGCCGCTTTCGATCGTGCCTGGGTTGGCCTCCAGGGTAATTTCGGTGGTGGACGGAAAGGCCAGCCGGGCGCGCAGGCCGCAGAGCAGCCGATCCAGCGCCTCGGGCGAGAACAGGCTGGGGGTGCCGCCGCCGACGAAGATGGTTTGCACCTTGCGGCCCCAGATCAGCGGTAATTCCAGTTCCAGGTCAGCGATCAGGGCATCGACGTAAGCGATTTCAGGTATGCCGCTATCAACCTTGCGCGCATGCGAATTAAAGTCGCAATACGGGCATTTACGCACGCACCAGGGAATATGGACGTAAAGCGATAGCGGTGGCAGGGAGGTGAAATGAAACACGAGTCATTCCGGTTAAAGATAGGGCAGCATTGTACCGTATTAGGCGACATCTTCGCTGAACCTCTGGCCGGTTAGAGCCCGATTCGGTAAGATCGCACGAATTTTGTCTGAACCAGAAGGAGAGCAGTATGAAGTTGCAGTTGGGTCGTTGGGTAGTAGTAGGGTCCTGTGTAGTAGGGCTTGGGGTGGCGGGTTGCTCGACGGTGAATCCCTACACGGGTGAAAAACAAACAGCCAAGGCGACCAGCGGCGCACTTATCGGTGGTGTGACGGGTGCTGTTATTGGGGCTGCCACGGGGGATAAAGAACATCGCAAGCAACGCGTTCTGAAAGGTGCGGGCATTGGTGCCATCGCTGGCGGTGGTGTGGGTTATTACATGGATGTTCAGGAAGCCAAGCTGCGCGAGAAGCTGCAAAATACAGGTGTCAGTGTGACCCGTAATGGCGACAATATTATTTTGAACATGCCGAGCGCAATTACCTTTGATGTAAACAGTGCCGGATTGAAGCCAGATTTTTTCAGCGCGCTCGATTCTGTGAATCTGGTGTTGAAAGAATATGAATCGACGTTGGTGACAGTTGCAGGGCACACCGATAGCACGGGTGCTGCTGACCACAACATGGCGTTGTCGCAACAGCGGGCGCAGACTGTAGCGCAATACCTGCAAAATCACGGTGTAGTCGCCGAGCGACTGGCGGCGGTGGGTTATGGCGAGACCCATCCCGTAGCCTCTAACGAAACAGCCGATGGCAAGGCCCGTAATCGCCGGGTCGAGATCACGCTCGATCCAATCACCAAGCAGTAATTTTGTTAGAGCGCCCCGAATGGGGCGCTTTTTTATCGAGACAGTTGTCGATGAAGGCGTAGAGATTGATGTCGTGCAAGTGCGGGAGCTTATCGATTTTATTAAAACGATAGAGCCGTGTCCGGCGATTCTTTTTGGCAAATCGTAAGCATCCCTATTCGTTCACTTTTGCTGCCATGAGATTTATAGTCGCTCAAAATACCTTTGCGCGGTGGCCGTGGTCACTGATCGATATCCCTGGGGCATTTTTGGGCAGGCATTGTTTTTAGTATGGCGATTTTCTCGGATCGAGAAAAGGCTATTGCCTGGCTTGGATCAAGGGTGTGATGAGTTTTTATAAAGCATAGCGATCGGCAATTTCGAGATTTGTGTCATGGAGAGTTCCGGGTATTCGCGCCGATTGCCCGAACAGTAGGCGAGCAAGACATTATCTTTTGCAAAGTGAATGGCGGTATAGCAATACCATCCCTCCGGGTCATTTTCCAGGGTGATAACGTGATTCCAGCTTTTACCTTCATCGCGCGAGATGGCGGCAGTGAGCGGGGTACGTTCATCTTGTAAGGCGGCTTCCACTGTTGGTGAATTATTCCAAATCATGAGCAAATCGCCCGTGTTCGGGATGCGTTTGATCGAGGCTGGAGAGAGAGGCGACAAGATGGCTGAGGTTTGCAGTGGCGACCAGTGATCACCGCCGTCTTCAGAGTAAGAAAAATATTGATAGCCAGCGTCAGTGCGGCAGAACATCATCAAGCGGCCATTCTTGAGTTCGATAACACCTGGTTCCTGTACGATTACATGACGGGTTTCCATTTTACCATCCAAGGTGCTGACGCTGCGGCGCCAGGTCTGTCCTTGGTCATCCGATAGATAACACATCGCAACACCATAGGAGGTCCATTTTGGCCAACCGGGAGCGTTGTGCAGCGCAACAGGCATAACCAAGCGGCCGGACCGCAATTGTACGACGCGGTCGTTGAGAAGAACGTAATACCCCATCTCATTATCTGAGATGCAAGTAATTGGAGTGGTCCACGTATGGCCTTCGTCAGATGAGTAGCGCAGATAGGGGCGACAATCAGCGCTTGAGTTTTTGCGTTCATAAAATAGCGCGATGCGGCGATCAGGAAGGCGTAGCAGCGATACGGACATGACATTTTGTTTGCCTTCGTTGGCAACGATCAATTCATCATCAGTGGTCCAGGTCTGGCCATTATCCGGCGATAATCGAGCGACCAGGCAGGCGGCATCATGATCCTGATAACCGCCGCTAAAACGGGTGTAGATAAAGAGGATGCGGCCATCCTGGAGTTGAATGAAACTGCCCTCGCTATTGCGAGGATTGTTGTGGCTGGGGCGTAGTTGCAGTATATGTCGCATAACAATGATACTAGCGAAGTTTCGAGCGCCGATAAAGGCCAGTGCTGGCGGTTCGTTTTGAATCAGGGGAGCGTTTTGGATGGATTTACTTATTAATTACCTCTTTAAGAGTTTATTGTTGCCGCCGGGTTTGTTTTTGATGTTGTTGGCGATCGGCTGGATATTGCTGTGGTTCCGGCCATTTCTGGCCAAGCTGTTGCTGGGGCTGGTTTTGGTGCTGGGCTATCTGCTGAGCACGTCCTGGATCTCGCATGCATTGATTGATCAGTTACAGACTATGCCGGCGCTGACGGCAGATCAGGTCAAACGTTCAGGTGCTGGGGCAATCGTGGTGTTGTCGGCCGGGCGTTACAAAGATGCCCCGGAATATGGTGGGGACACCGTCGAAGAAAGTACGCTGATCCGGCTGCGTTATGGCGCTTATTTGCATCGCATCACCGGGTTACCAATTCTGGTGACTGGCGGTTACGGTTTCGACACCAGTGGCGATAGTCTGGCACAAGTCATGGCGGCAGCATTAAAAAATGACTATGGCATCACTGACGTATGGTTGGAAGGCGAAAGCCGCACCACGGGCGAGAATGCCATGTTCTCGAAAAAGGTCCTCGATGAAAAAGGTGTAAAGCGCGTTTTGCTGGTCACCCATGCCTGGCATATGCCGCGTTCGGTGGCGATTTTCAAGCAAGCGGGGCTGGATGTGGTACCGGCACCTACTATGTTTTTACTGGAACATGACAGCGGTGTGCTACAGTTTTTTCCGAATCCGGGCGCGTTAACGACCAGCTATTATGCGATGCATGAGCTGGTAGGCAGGGCTTGGTACGCGATTCGCTACTGAATATAACCATCACCCGCGATGGTAATGAAAGGGGTGCCGAAGCACCCCTGGCTATTGCTTAGTGCATATCGCCCATTTTTTCAAATGGACCATGGCCCATTTGATGAATTTGGCCGCGTATTTCACCTGGAACATTCTTCGTTGTATGCAGATTGATATACGCGTTTCCATGCATGATGTTCATGACCGCATCTTCAAAGGTATTGAGTCCAAGGCCAGGTGCCGGAATTAGATTGGCGGCGGTAAGTGTGCCACTTATCGATCCGGTCCACGGCCCGTCATTTCGTGGCAGAGGGAAGGGCGCATTGCTTTGATCTCCAAAGAGCCAGAGTATCACCGGGCCATTGGCGCCTTCAGGTCCAAGATGGATGTGGGCCATGAACAACGGCGTACTAAACCCCATTGCCTCGAATTGATAATGCAGCATCGTATGGTCGCTCGATAAGGAAAAGCGAGCATGGCCATGGGCGCCGGTGACCAGTGGTCCAATAGGAATCGTAATATTGTTATTATTTGCGTCTTTAATCGTTGCAGCTAACACCTGTTCGCCACCGCTAAGGTTGGCGGTGAAATTTTTCGGTTTCTCCTGATCGGCATAACTGTTGACATTCCATAGCAGGCACAAGCTGGTGCAAATGATCGCGGACATATGTTTAGACATAACATTCTCCTCCTTGAGTGAAATAAAAACTAAGTACCGACTGCGGACAACGGGAAAGATAAGCTGTGGTTGAAAGGTAAGCTTCGGACTGCAACACAACACTAGCACAGTTTGGTTGGTATTCAAGAGCACTTATTTGATGTTGTCAGGATGTTGCTAGTGAAGTAATTAAAATGCGTGAAACATCCAATGATGTTGATCAGGGCGTTTCTCATTGGCGACAACGTAAATTCAATTAACTTCAGTGTCTTGTCTATGCTTCTCTGTATTTCAGGGTTTCTGTGTCGCCGGGCGGCGACATTACTTGTTGTTCTGTTAACCAGCAAGACGCTGAGTAATTTCACCAACCATTTGATTTGCATCATAGAAAATACGGCTGGCACGGCATTTGCTAGTGTTGACCGGCGCGAGTTCAGCATGGTCACTTAAACAAAGTGAGTGTCGAAACTCCTTCACTGTCCGTTTCATATTTAATTCATGATGATGTGAGTTAATGAAACTGCATTCTGGCAATAAATGTATTCACACAAGGAGATTTACAATGAAACACACTAATGAAGTTGTGAAAATTCAAAATGTCGATGGTTATGCGCGTCTAGGTGACCTGTTATTAGGCATACTTTTGATTGCGTCGGTGTTTATGGTGGCTGATGGTCACTTGGGCTGGCTATCACTGTTGCCGATTGCTGCAGTGTATCCAATGTTTGTCGCTATCACGGGTTACAGTCCGCATCGAGCGTTGGCAAATGGAATTATGCATTATGTGGAAGGTTTTGATGTGAAGCATGAGAAGCCAGAGGACGAGCATTACCGGCTTGTGATGCATTGAACCTGCCGGCCATATGACCGAGAAATTGTGGCGGTGGCGAGCCTGGTGCCCGATTCGCAAGGGCGGATTTTAAATCTCAAAATGGTAGGGGCAGGTTTAAAACCTGCCCCTACAGTTGTCGCGCAATCAATCCGTAATCAGTGTTGGCGTCCGGTAGCGGGATGCGGACGTGATATCCCGCGCCGGGGGCTTCGTTCATCGCTTCGCCCTTCAGGCTTTCCATGCGCTCCAGGCGAATCATGCGATTGCCCTGCGGCAGAATCAGCTCCAGCTCATCGCCGACACGGAATTTGTTTTTGACCTCCACATCGGCTATGCCTGTCGTTCTGTCATAACCCGTAATTTCACCCACGAATTGTTGTTGCACCGATTTTGAAATGCCTTCGATGTAATTCTGCTGTTCCACGCTGTGATGGCGTTGATAAAAGCCATCGGTGTAGCCGCGATTAGCGAGGTTTTCGAGGATGCCCATCAGGCGCGGATTAAACGGGCGGCCAGCCACGGCATCATCGATTGCCTGACGATAGGTCTGCGCAGTGCGGGCAACGTAATAATGTGACTTGGTGCGGCCTTCGATCTTGAGTGAGTCGATGCCGATTTTTGCCAACCGCTCAACGTGCTCAATCGCGCGCAAGTCCTTTGAATTCATGATGTAGGTGCCGTGTTCGTCTTCAAGGATCGGCATCCAATCATCTGGCCGGTTCTTTTCGGCAATCAAATACACATTATCCGCCAACGGATGGCGTGGAATGTCGCTGCGATCGGCGTAACCGGTTTCGGTCATTGCCTTAAAGACATCGAACTCTATTTTTTGAATATCGCCTGTTTCGGTCTCGCGGGCAGGGCTAACGCCATATTCCCAGCGGCAGGCATTAGTGCAGGTACCTTGATTCGGGTCGCGATGATTAAAATAACCGGAGAGCAGGCAACGGCCGGAATAAGCGATACACAATGCACCATGGACAAACACTTCCAGCTCCATGTCTGGGCAGCGTTGGCGAATATCTTCGATTTCTTCCAGTGACAATTCACGCGACAGGATGACGCGCGATAGTCCCAGTGACTTCCAGAATTTAACCGCCGCGTAGTTCACGGTGTTGGCCTGCACCGAAAGATGAATCGGCATCTCCGGCCACTTTTCGCGCACCATCATGATCAGGCCAGGATCGGCCATGATCAGCGCATCCGGTTTGAGTGCAATCACCGGTTCCATGTCACCAAGATAGCTGTCTACCTTGCGGTTATGCGGCATCAGATTGCTGGCGACAAAAAACTTTTTGCCGAGTCTGTGCGCTTCATCGATGCCGATAGCAAGATTGTTCAAATCGAAATCGTTATTGCGCACCCGCAAGCTGTAGCGTGGCTGGCCGGCATATACCGCATCCGCGCCATAAGCAAAGGCATAGCGCATGTTGTTGAGGGTGCCAGCAGGGGCGAGTAGTTCGGGTGCTTTCATAATAGTGATCTAACCAAATGTAGGGTGGGTTAGCGTATTTTGCGTAACCCACCGAGCGTTGCATAGCAACACAATGCATTTTTTAGTGAGTGCCTGACGGCACAGTTGGTGGGTTACGCTGCGAAAAAACTCGCAGCTAACCCACCCTACATTGACAATGCCTTCAAATTTTCAACCAACTTCCGTAATGCCTGTCCACGATGACTCAATTGATTCTTTACCGCGGGTGTCAATTCCGCGCTTGCACAATTCTGTTCCGGTACAAAAAACACTGGGTCATAACCAAAACCACCATTGCCGCGTGGCGCATGCAGAATGCGGCCTTCCCATGTGCCCTGACAAATCAGCGGCGTTGGATCGTGCGCATGACGCATGAACACCATCAGACACTGAAACCGGGCACTGCGTTCCGTATCCGGCACATCGGCCATCGCGGTTAACAGCTTGCTGACGTTGTCACTATCAGACGCATCAACGCCCGCGTAGCGCGAAGAATAAATCCCCGGTGCGCCGCGCAGAAAATCCACTTCCAGCCCGGAATCGTCGGCAATCGCCGGTAATCCCGTTTGCGCCGCCGCATTGCGCGCCTTGAGGATCGCGTTTTCAACGAAGCTCAAACCTGTCTCTTCAATTTCAGTGACGTTGCAATCGGTTTGCGGCACCACGTCCCATGAAAATTCAGCGAGCATTTCACCGATCTCACGCACCTTGCCGCGATTGCCCGTGGCAAGTACCAGCCTTTGCTTCATGGTTACGCTTCCGCCAATGCCTTGCGTTGTTGTTCGAGCAGCGTGGTGATCCCGCCCTGTGCCAGCCCCAACATCGATTGCAGCTCATCCATGCGGAAGGCGTGGCCTTCCGCCGTGCCTTGGACTTCGATAAAGGCACCGGCCTCATTCATCACGACATTCATATCCGTTTCAGCGGCGGAATCTTCGGCATAATCGAGATCCAATACCGGCACGCCATTAAAAATTCCCACCGATACCGAGGCGATTTGGCCGTAGAGCGGGTCTTTTTTGATGGCGCCCGTCTTGTGCAAATGACGGCAGGCGTCCACCAGCGCCACATAGCCGCCGGTGATCGACGCCGTGCGCGTGCCGCCATCGGCCTGAATCACGTCACAGTCGATGGTGATGGTGTGATCCGCCAGCAGTTCCAGATTTACCACCGCCCGCAGCGAGCGGCCGATCAGGCGCTGAATCTCCATCGTGCGGCCACCCTGTTTGCCCGAAGCGGCCTCGCGATGCATGCGCTGGCCGGTAGAACGCGGCAACATGCCGTATTCCGCCGTGACCCAACCCTGATTGCTGTCTTTCATGAAGCGCGGCACCCGGCGCTCCACCGATGCGGTGCAAATCACCCGGGTATCGCCGAATTCCACCAAAACCGATCCCTCCGCATGCTTGGTAAAGCGGCGGGTGATCTTGATCGGACGTAATTGGTCGGGGCTTCGGCCGCTGGGACGCATAGCAAATTCCTTTATTTGTAAGACGAAAGCGCGGAATTATACCCTAAACCCCCTTACCCTTTCTCTGTCGATGGCGAGCCCGGATATTTCACTATGGATCGTTGCGAGGGCGTGTCTAAGGTGTTGAAGATTTGAGGCGCACGGAACTTTTGGCGGCGAAGACATAGTCAACACTATGTTGAGGCGGCAAAAGCGAGTACGGCTTGAAGATTCAATGCATTAGGCGGCCGCAGCAGATTTATGGTGAAATGTCCGGGCTAAGGGTTACCATAGGCCAACTACTAAAGAGGGGGCTGGTTATGAATCGGATGCAGGCACTACAGGCACTTGCCCGCGCCAAGCCTGAACTGGTGCGGCGCTTTGGCGTCACCCGGTTGGCCTTGTTCGGCTCCACGGCGCGTGATGAAGCCCGGCCGGATAGTGATTTGGATATTGTCGTGGCATTTGATGGGCCGGCCACGTCGCAGCGTTATTTTGGGGTGCAGTTTTACCTGGAAGATGAGCTGGGTTGCCCGGTCGATCTGGTCATCGAAAAAGCCATGCGATCCGAGTTGCGTCCTTTTATCGAGCGGGAGGCAGTGAATGTCTGAGCGCGTGAGTTTTGATGGATCTTTACAGTTCTAGTCCCTTCTCCCTTAGGGAGAAGGCTAGGATGAGGGGATGTAATTAAGCAGTTGCACGAATTACCCCCTCACCCCAACCCTCTCCCTGGGGGAGAGGGAGTCTTTCAGCAGTTATACCTATTTTCTTTTTTGGAGTTTGCACTCACATGATTTTAAGCATGACCTCGTTCGCCCGCCGCGAGCGCGACACCGAATTTGGCCGCCTGCGCTGGGAACTGCGCTCCGTCAATCATCGTTATCTTGATGTTAGCCTGCGGATACCCGATGACTTGCGCAGCATTGAATCCCGCATCCGTGAGCGGATCAGTGAGCGATTGAGTCGCGGCAAGGTCGATGCCGGGTTGCGTTTTCAGGCCGTGGCGACCGAAGCGCGTGAATTCGCCCTCGACACCGATGTCGTCAAACGTGTCGCCAAGGCCAGCAATGACATCAGCACCTATTTTGCCGATAGCGCGCCAGTGAATCCGCTGGATGTATTGCGTTGGCCCGGCGTGATGCAAATCACCGAACAGGATTTCGAGCCGCTCTACGAAGCCGTCATCGCCTTGCTCGACGAAACCCTCACCGAGATGATCGACAACCGCGCCCGCGAAGGCGCCAAGCTCAAGGCCGTCATCGAACAACGCTGCGACACGATTGATCAACTGGTGGCCGGTGCCCGCGTCCGTCTGCCCGAATTACGGACGCAGATTCGCACTCGTCTCGAAGATCGCTTAGGTGAACTCAAAGTCGAATTGGAACCCGGGCGTCTGGAGCAGGAAATCGTCCTGTTGATGCAAAAAATGGATGTCGATGAAGAAATCGACCGCCTCACCCATCATGTCCAGGAAGTACGCCATGTATTGGCACGCAAAGAACCCGTCGGCCGACGACTCGATTTTCTGATGCAGGAACTTAATCGCGAGGCGAATACGCTGGGTTCAAAATCCACGGACACTGAGCTGACGAAAGTGAGTGTTGAGCTTAAGGTGTTGATCGAGCAGATTAGGGAACAGGTGCAGAATATTGAGTGATTAGGATGGTGCCATTAAGATAACGGCGAGTATCAATGTAGGGTGGGTTAGGCGCGATTTTTTGCGCCGTAATCCACCAAGCATTGCGTAGCAACACAAACCATTTTTTAATGAGTGCCTGACGGCACAGTTGGTGGGTTACGCAAAAAACGCTAACCCACCCTACATTTCTATTGAGCGGTATGCTGATCCGCAGTATCTATTTTCAGCTTCTTGACCGCTTTCAGATTGATATTTTTTCGTGCGTGCCAGAGATCATAATGATCCTGCATCGACAGCCAGCTCTCCGGCGAACGCCCAAGTGCTTTTGACAATCGTAAGGCCATCTCGGGCGAGACATTGCTTTCACCGTTCAGCAGCCGGTTGAGCGTCGAAGGCGATACGCCCAGGCTCTCCGCTACCTTGCGCACGCTGATGGCGAAAGGTGTGATGTATATTTCCCGAATGAATTCGCCGGGATGCGGTGGGTTGTGCATGGCCATTGGTGATAATCCTCGTAATCTAAAACAATTAATACCCCTCTAACCCACCATCGCATCGCGATGATGGGTTTTCAAGAGACAATTCTGTCTCAATTTGCTTCATGAAGGCATTGCGGACAATTTGAAGCCGAGTTTTTCAACAGAATAGCTCAGAAGCGGCCATTCAAGCCCCTTCGAGTTAATCAGGGGATAGCAATTGGCACTAAACTGTTTTGATCTATACCAGATACACCAATGCCAAGCTGGCCATAATAGTTGTTTCCCCAAGTAAAGACTGTTCCATCAGCTTTGAGTGCAACCGAATGTTGAGCGCCAGCTGCGACACCTGACCAAGGTGTATCATCGCTAATTCGTGATGGGGTACTGTCCACCGTTAGATTCACATCATCTCCACGTTGGCCATATAAATTATACCCCCAAGCCCAGAGCGTTCCGTCAGCTTTGATTGCTACGCAATGATCATCACCAATGGCTATATTAATCCAACCAGTTTCAGCGCCCGCTTGAACCTGAACTGGAGAACTGCGGTTTTCTACTGATCCATCACCAAGTTGACCGCTTTGGTTATAACCCCAGCCCCAGAGGGAGGTATCACTTTTGATTGCAAAAGTATCCCCGCTTCCGGCCGCAACAGTGCTCCAGTCTTGATCAGTCCCGATTTGCACGGGGACGTTTTGATTAGTATTGGTACCATCACCGAGCTGTCCATACCAATTTCCTCCCCATGCCCAGAGAGTCCCGTCCGCCTTAATCGCTACCGTATGAAAGGCTCCTACCGCTACACTACGCCAGCCTATACTTGAGCTAATCTTGATTGGAACATTGCTACGCGTAAGTGTATTAATGCCAAGCTGATTCGAGGCATTGTCTCCCCAAGCCCACAGGGTACCGTCAGTTTTGAGTGCTACTGAATGGCTATACCCCGCCACTACACTTGTCCAATTAGTGGCAGTGCCGATTCGTATTGGCTGATGTCGATCGATGGTGGTGCCGTCTCCAAGCTGACCGAATCCATTATATCCCCACGCCCACAGCGTACCGTCATTTTTGAGGGCTAAAGTGTATGAAGTTCCTGCTGTCGCAAAAGTCCAATCGGTCGCGCCGCCAATCTGGATTGGATTTTTTCGATAGACAGTGGTGCCATCACCAAGCTGTCCATTTGTATTATCACCCCAGGCCCACAGTGTACCGTCATCCTTGATGCCGACGGTATGATCTCCACCAGCTGCGATTTTCTTCCACACCATAGCGTCATTGATACGTGTCGGTATCCTGCGATCCTGCGTTCGCACGCTCGTCCCATTGCCCAGTTGGCCATAGTCATTTTGGCCCCAGGTCCAGAGTGTACCGTTACGCTTGAGTGCAATATTGTGAGCGCCGCCAGCAGCAGCTCTGGACCAGTCTGTGTCTACACCAATTCGAGTTGGGCTGCGCCGTTGCGTAGTTGTGCCATCACCTAGCTGATTTCGCCAGTTATCTCCCCATCCCCAAAGGGTGCCATCACTCTTTACGGCAATTGTATGAAAAGCACCCGCTGTTACAGCAGCCCAGTTAGCGTCTAGACCGATTTGCGCGGGGCTGAGTCTCTGTATGGATGCACCATCACCAAGCTGACCAACACCATTACTTCCCCAGCCCCAGAGCGTACCATCGCGCTTAATGGCTAATGTGTGATAATTGCCTGCGCTGACAGTAACCCAATCGGTATCGGTACCGACCTGTATAGGCAGATTTCGTTGCTCGGTAGTACCGTCTCCGAGTTGGCCAAACGTATTGTCGCCCCATGCCCAAAGGGTTCCATCCGCCTTAATCGCAACAACATGAAGATTTCCTGCTGCTAAACTAATCCAGTTCTTGCTTGAGCCAATCTGTACCGGAACATAATGATCTACAGTCGCATCATCTCCAAGCTGGCCTCTCATGTTATTGCCCCATGCCCAGAGAGTACCGTTCTCTTTTATCGCAACAGAATAATCGTACCCTGCCGAAACGCTGACCCAATCATTGTCATTACCAATATGCACTGGAGCATTCTCTCCAGCACCATAATTCACGGCACCATTGCCGAGTTGTCCATAAAAGTTATTTCCCCATGCCCAAAGGGTACCATCGCCTTTAACCGCAATTGTATGAATATTACCTGTGGCAACACTTTTCCATTCCGCCCCTGATATCTGCACCGGTACTTCTCGGTTGGAGTTTGTACCATCCCCGAGCTCACCAAATCCGTTATCTCCCCATGTCCATAAGGTGCCATCACTCTTGATTGCTGCGCTATGTTGCCAACTGGCGTCAACGGTTTTCCAAACTGTCGCCACATTCTCATTGTTGACATTAACATTGCTACCAGACAGGACGTTGCTCTCGTCATTGCTGGTGGTTCCAGTGCTGTTGTCTGTGCCGCCGCATGCACTAAGTACAACTGCGGTGATAAACACAAATAATTCACGAACGAGGAGTTTCGAGGAAACGCGATTAATCATCTCTGCTACCAGTTTGTTATGGTGACACGCATCACAATCAGCTCCACCGCTAGATCGGCCGTCGATATCCAGCACAATTACGTGCAATGTGTGTGAAAAGTGGTGCTTTTGGGTATTATTTTTCCGTTCATTTTATATGGGTAATTGACGAAAAGAAAGTCCTATTGCTGGTTAACCGATTGCGTCGGCGAAAAGAATGCTCAGACAAATTCAGATGTCAGAGCTACTTTTCCCAATTCCCTAGGATATTTTCGAATGGTCCAATGTGTGTCGATTTCAGCCATTTTGGATAATTCTTAAAGACATCAGGCATCATCTCTTTGGTCTTAATCTCTCTATGGTCTTGCTACCCATTTTTTTTATCGTTATTGAAAGGCGGCTATTGTAATGCAAATTAATTGCAAAGGCTTCAGACGAGTGTGGTTTAACGGGGTTACAAAAATTCGACCCCTTAGCCGCTTGGCGATATGATTCAGACTTAACCAGTTCATTCAGGGATTTTTTACCTATGCCGCGACATCGCCCGCATGACGGCCAAGCCCCTTACGCCGGAACTCTATATATCATCTCCGCCCCCTCCGGTGCGGGAAAGACCAGTCTGGTCAAGGAGTTGATCGATTCGATGGCGGATATCCGGGTGTCGGTGTCGCACACGACGCGGCCGATTCGGCCGGGGGAGCGGGATGGGGTGAATTATCATTTCACGACACCGCCGACCTTTGAGCGCATGATCGAGGACGATGTATTTTTGGAGCACGCTCTAGTATTTGGTAATTACTATGGCACCTCGCGCGAGTGGGTCGAGCAGCAGTTGCGGGAGGGAATCGATGTGATCCTGGAGATCGACTGGCAGGGGGCGCAGCAGGTGCGGGCGAAGATGCCGGCCAGCGTCGGGGTTTTTATCCTGCCGCCGTCGCGGGAGGTGCTGGAATCCCGGCTCCGGGGCCGGGGGCAGGACAGCGAAGAGGTGATCCAGCGCCGGCTGAGCGAGGCGGTGACCGAGATGTCGCACTATGCTGAGTACGATTATGTGGTGGTCAATGACGATTTTGACACCGCCCTGGCCGATTTGCGGGCGATTGTCCGGGCCCGACGCCAGCGGATGGAGGTGCAGCGGATACGGCAGGCCAAAACAATCAAGGGCTTATTGAGTTAATCCGACTTAACCTAACCCTGTCCGATCATGTATAATTCTTCGTTTCCTTGAAACTGTCCTTTTTACCCTGGAGTTGACCATGGCACGCGTAACCGTCGAAGATTGTCTGGAACACGTTGATAACCGTTTTGAGCTTGTGCTGGTGGCCAGCAAGCGGGCCCGGCAGATTGCCTCGGGCAAGGAGCCGATGGTACCGTGGGAAAACGACAAGCCTACCGTTGTCGCGCTGCGCGAAATCGCCGAGAACAAGCTGAACCTGGCACTGCTGGACCAGATTGAGACCGAGCGTGGCACGGACGAAGTGTCCAAGATTTCCGTTGAGGAAGTGACCGCGGAAACGACGCAGGTCATCGCGGATGAGGGTGTCGACGATTAAGATCGCCGAGGCAGTGCTTGAACGCTTCCGATCCAGTCTCGTTATCTTCTGAGCTTGCCCAAGGCCTGGAGCCTCTGTTTGATGAATTGCGGGCGGAGTTAGAGAAATATCTCGAACCCGCCCACATCAGCGAGGTGCACCGGGCCTTCGTCTTTGGTGCTGAATCACACAAAGAACAACGCCGTCAGTCCGGCGAGCTCTACATTACGCATCCGTTGGCAGTGGCCAAGATCATGGCCGAGATGCGTTTTGATTATCACACCGTTGCTGCTGCCATTCTGCATGATGTTGTTGAAGACACCGGCGTCAGCAAAGAGACGCTGAATAAAGAGTTCGGCGATGAGATTGCCGAGCTGGTGGACGGCGTCACCAAGCTGACGCAAATCCGTTTCGAAAATAAAGCGGTTGCGGAGGCAGAAAACTTCCGCAAGATGCTGCTGGCGATGATGCGCGATTTGCGCGTCATGCTCATCAAACTGGCCGACCGGTTGCACAATATGCGTACCCTGGAGCATATGCAGCCGGAAAAACGGCGCCGCACTGCCCGCGAGACACTCGATATTTTTGTGCCCATTGCCAATCGTCTGGGCTTGAATGCCATGCGCCTGGAGTTGGAAGATCTTGGATTTAAAGCGCTGTATCCCGATCGCTATCGCGTGCTGCTGGATGCGGTGAAACGCGCCCGTGGTAATCGCCGCGAGATCGTTAATAAAATCGAATCAGGCATCAAGGAACGTTTGGAACAGGAGCATTTGTCCGGACGGGTCATTGGCCGCGAAAAACATCTCTATAGCATTTACCAAAAAATGCGCGGCAAGGGTTTGTCGTTTACTGAAGTGTTTGATGTTTATGCCTTCCGGATTGTGGTGGATAGCGTGGACAGCTGTTATCGCGTCCTGGGTGCGATTCATAATCTTTATAAGCCAGTGCCAGGCAAATTCAAGGATTATATTGCCATTCCCAAGGCTAACGGTTATCAATCGGTGCATACGATTTTGTTCGGACCTTACGGTGTGCCGATCGAGGTGCAGATTCGCACCGAGGACATGGATCGGGTTGCTGACGCAGGTGTTGCCGCGCATTGGCAATACAAGACCGGAGACCAGCAGCATCTTGGCCCGCATGCACGGGTGCGCGAGTGGATGCGTAACGTGCTGGAAATGCAGCAAAATGCCGGCAGTTCGGTCGAGTTTCTCGAGAACGTTAAGATCGATCTGTTTCCGCGTGAGGTTTACGTCTTCACGCCCAAGGGCAAGATCATGGTGCTCAAACGCGGTTCAACGCCCGTGGACTTCGCCTATGCGGTGCATACGGATGTGGGTAATCGCTGCGTTGCCGCCAAGATCGACCGTCGGTTGGCGCCATTGCGTTCGCCGTTGACCAACGGCCAAACAGTTGAAATTATCACTGCCCAGAATGCGCGTCCGAATCCGTCATGGCTTAATTTTGTGGTGACAGGTAAAGCGCGGGCCAATATTCGTTATTACCTGAAGAATTTGCAGCGCGATGAGGCGATTAGTCTCGGTCGGCGGTTGTTGGATAATGAATTGGCAGCCCACGGTTTGTCGGTCGAGCATTTGCCTGCTGCGGAACTACAGACAGCGTTGAATGAATTTAAACTGGACTCGGTTGACCGTTTGCTCGAAGACGTTGGCCTGGGTAACCGGATGGCGATGCTGGTGGCGCGTCGGTTTATCCCTGAGGTGAAGAAAGAAAGTCATGGCCTGATGGATACGCTGACCAAGATGGTGCCTTCCTGGTTGCGCGGCGAGAAGAGTGCTACGTCGCGGCCACTGATGATCAAAGGCACCGAAGGCATGGTGATCAATTTTGCCAAATGTTGCCGGCCGATCCCGGGAGATAATATTGTTGGCTTTGTTACCGCTGGCCGTGGGATTGTGATTCATGTCGAATCCTGCAAAAACGTAGCCGAGTATCGCAAGCTGCCGGAAAAGTGGATTGATGTGCAGTGGGAGCCGCACGTCAAGAGTGATTTCCCGGTGGAAGTGCGTATCGATGTGCTGAATCAGCGTGGAGTGTTGGCAACGGTTGCAGCGGCGATTGCGGAGATGGGTGCCAATATCGATAACGTCAGTATCGAAGAGCGCGATGGCCGGCATAGTACGATGTCGGTGGTGGTGGAAGTGCAGGGACGGCAGCATTTAGCCAATTTGATGCGGCGCATTCGTTCGATCGAACCGGTGATTAGGATCGCGCGGGCGCGGGGTTGATGTATTGGTTTTTATCCCCTCCTCCAGTAAGGAGGAGGGGGAACGAACATGGGGCGCGATCACTGCAGATGAATACCATGAAAGTTTTCTCCTCTGTGATCTCTGTGCCTCTGTGGTGAAATTTGAAATTGAAGTTTTTAGGTTTATTCAGGAGCATTCATGAATCGTCAAATTATTCATACCGATAAGGCACCAAAAGCCATCGGGACTTATTCGCAGGCGGTAAAGGTTGGGACAACCGTGTATCTTTCCGGGCAGATTCCATTGGTGCCTGCGACGATGGAGTTGGTAAAGGGCGACATGGAAGCACAGATTCGCCAGGTGTTTGAAAATCTGAAAGCGGTCGCCGAGGCAGCCGGTGGTGGCTTGCAACATGTGGCCAAGCTCAATATTTTTCTGACCGATCTGAGTCATTTTTCGGTAGTGAATCAGGTGATGGCGGAATATTTTCATCCTCCATATCCGGCGCGGGCCGCGATTGGTGTGGCATCTCTGCCGCGTGGTGCGGCGGTGGAAATGGATGCCATCATGGAGCTGGCGGGTTAATTCGTTGTGGTGACATCAAACGTGGCCGTTGTTTCTGCCGCGACGCATCTTGATTCGCCTATTCAATATCTCAAAGGGGTTGGGCCGCGCCTGGCTGACAAGCTGCGGCGACTCGATCTGTTCACTGTTCAAGATCTGTTGTTTCATCTCCCGCATCGTTATCAGGATCGGACGCGCATTGCGCCGATGGGTGGTCTGCATCCTGGTGATGAAGTTGTCGTTGAAGGTGAAATTCAAGCAGGTGATATTCACTACGGCAAGCGGCGTGCATTGTTGGTCAGGATCAGCGATGGCACGGGTAGTTTGCTGCTGCGTTTTTTTCATTTCAATGCCCAACAACAATCCAGTTTAGTGCGCGGTAGCCGGGTACTTTGTTTTGGTGAAGTGCGGCGTGGTCCCGCAATGTTGGAGATGGTGCATCCAGAGTATCGACGCTTTGAAGTGGATGCCATCGCGCCGGTCGATGATCACTTGACGCCGATCTATCCAGTTACCGAAGGCATTTCGCAGCGGACGATTCGGCAGCTTGTTGATCAAGTTTTATTGTTGGTGGAGCAACAATCGCTGCCCGATTATTTGCCAGAAGAATTGTTGGCGGATTGGGAGCTGCCGACATTGCGCGAGGCATTACAGGCTGTGCATCGGCCGCCGCGTGGTGCGGTCACGGACGAATTGTTGGAAGGCACTCATCCCGCCCAACAACGCCTGGCGTTTGAGGAGTTGCTGGCGCAGCATTTAAGTCTGCGCCAACTGCGGCTGAAGGTGCAGCAGCGGCGCGCTCCCGAATTAGCGGTGCGTTCTGGATTGGCCGATCGTTTGCTGGAAAATCTGCCGTTTCAATTGACAGCGGCGCAACGGCGAGTGCTGGCTGAGATCGCATCAGATCTGGCGCAACCGCATCCCATGCAACGGTTGGTGCAGGGTGATGTCGGTTCCGGCAAAACGATAGTTGCGGCGTTTGCCGTGTTGAAGGCGGTGGAATCAGGTTATCAAGCGGCCGTGATGGCGCCGACCGAATTATTGGCCGAGCAACATCTGCGTAATTTTGGCGCCTGGTTGACGCCGCTTGGGATTGAGTTCGCCTGGTTGACGGGCAAGCAAGCGGTGCGCCAGCGGCGCGAGACGCTGGCGCATTTGCGTTCAGGAAAAGCGGCGGTGGCGATAGGTACTCACGCGTTGTTCCAGGATGATGTCGAGTTCTCGAAGCTTGGTCTGGTGGTGATTGACGAGCAGCATCGTTTTGGTGTGCATCAACGTCTGGCGTTGCGCGATAAAGGCAACGTTGATGATTGCAGTCCTCATCAGTTGATTATGACCGCGACGCCCATCCCGCGCACGTTGGCGATGACGGCTTATGCCGATCTTGATACTTCTGTGATCGATGAGTTGCCGCCAGGTCGCAAGCCGATCGAGACCGTCGTGATTCCCGATAGTCGCCGTGCTGAGGTGGTGGTGCGCGTGCGGCACGTGTGTGCGCAGCAACGGCAGGTGTATTGGGTCTGCACCTTGATTGAAGAATCAGAGGCCTTGCAGTGTCAGGCGGCGGAGGAGACGGCAAAGCAACTCAAAGAAGCTTTGCCCGAACTTGAAATCGGTCTGGTCCATGGTCGCTTGAAAGCGCCTGAAAAAGAAGCAGTGATGCGCCGGTTCAAAGCGGGCGAAATCAATTTGCTGGTGGCAACGACGGTGATAGAGGTTGGCGTCGATGTACCGAACGCGAGTTTAATGATTATTGAGAATGCCGAGCGTTTGGGCCTGGCGCAGCTGCATCAGTTGCGTGGCCGGGTGGGTCGTGGCAGCGCCAGTAGTAGTTGTGTTTTGATGTATCATAAACCGCTGTCGGTGCAGGGTACGGCGCGGCTGGCGGCATTACGCAAGACGAATGATGGCTTTGAAATTGCGCGTCGTGACTTGGAGTTGCGCGGACCGGGCGAAGTGCTCGGGACGCGGCAGAGCGGTTTGTTGAAATTGCGGGTGGCGGATCTGGCCCGCGATCGCGATTTGATTCCGGCCGTGGCCCAAGCAGCCACCGTTTTGTTGCAGCGTTGGCCGGAGCGGGTACCGCCGCTGATCCGCCGCTGGGTGGGTGCGGCGCAGAGATATGGTGAAGTTTAAAAATCAGAGAAAAGGGGAAAGGGAAAAGATACAAGGGATTGGGTCGGCCAAAGGCCGACGGCATATAACGGTGCGCCTTTGGCGCACACATTCCCTTTCCTCTTTTATCTTTCCCCTTTCCCCTGAAATTCAGCAATATGTCATTTCATAAATTAATGACGGCAAAATTTAGAGCGAGTGTTGTGACACGACGTTACCATGAATCGCGATTCCCGGGTGAACCACATTGGCGCCGTGGCGTGACACTGCGCCGCGAAACTATGCCGCCCGAGATTGCGCCCTGGTTGTTCGATGCCGGTTCACTGACCAAGCGTTTGAAGCGCGCCTGTCCGGGGCAGTTTAAAGTTCGGGTTCTGGATCAGCGCTGGACCCGGCCGTTGCGCAGTGAGCGCGCGGCACTGGGTTTGGGCGATCGGCAGGTGGCCTGGGTACGCCAGGTTCATTTGTTGTGCGGTGAGCGGACGGTGGTGTATGCGCGAACGGTGTTGCCGCGCCCAGTGTTGCGGGGGCGTCATCGGCGTCTGGCGTGTCTGGGTGGCCGGCCGCTGGGAGAACAATTGTTCCGCGATCGTTCCATGCGCCGGGGGCGGATTGAGGTAGCAAAGATTGATGCTAATGAGCTGTTATATCATGTCGCGGTGCCCGAAAAACTGGCAAAGGCAACGCAGCTATGGGGGCGGCGCACGGTGTTTCGTTTACGCGGCTTGCCGTTATTGGTCAGTGAGATCTTTGTGCCGCCACCGCCTCAAGAGCGCGGCAATCGATTAAGGAACCTCTGATTAATCCGCTGAAGCAGCGTCTGCGGATTAATCAGAGGTTCCTAAGGGTGTGCACAAGTCATGAAGGGAGTGCTTGCATCGTGCTAAATAAAGAACGGCTGCGCGGCTATGCTTTATTAATGCGGCTGGATCGGCCAATCGGTACCTTTTTATTGCTATGGCCGACACTGTGGGCGTTATGGATTGCGAGTGCCGGTCATCCCGATATCTGGGTAGCGGTGGTGTTTGTCGTGGGCGTTTTTTTGATGCGCTCGGCTGGCTGCGTAATCAACGACTACGCCGATCGTGACCTCGATCCGTTTGTGGAGCGCACCCGCCAACGGCCGCTGGCCTCAGGTCTGGTCAGTCCCAGAGAGGCATTGCTGCTGTTTGCGGGATTGGGATTGCTGGCCTTTCTGTTGGTGTTGACCCTCAACTGGCTGACGATTGCCCTGTCGGTGGTTGGCATCGTGCTGGCGGTGAGTTACCCGTTTATGAAGCGGCACACTTATTTACCCCAAGTTTATCTCGGCTTGGCCTTTGGCTGGGCGGTGCCCATGGCCTTTGCCGCCCAGACCGGAGCGGTGCCGGCGGTGGCCTGGTTATTGCTAATCGCTACCGTGTTATGGGCCACCGCCTACGATACAATGTATGCCATGGTCGACCGGCCCGATGATCTGAAGATTGGGGTCAAATCCACCGCCATCCTGTTTGGTGAGGCTGATCGGGTGATCATCGGTATCATCCAGGGGATGATGGTCGTGGTGTTGTTGATCATCGGGCAGCGGGCGGAGCTGGGTAAGTTCTATATTATGGGAGTGGCAGTCACCACCTTATTGATGGCTTATCAACAATATCTAATTCGTGACCGTGACGGCATGGGTTGTTTCAAGGCTTTTTTGAACAATAACTGGGTTGGGATCGCGGTGTTTGCGGGGTTGGCGGGGCATTATCTGAGCGCCCCGTAGGCGCGAACACAAGTTCCCTCTCCCCCCCAGCCCCTCTCCCACATGTGTGAGAGGGGAGTACAACGCAAAATAGGAATGACGTGATGGAAACACTGCAATTCAAAGTCGCTAATATGAAATGCCAGGGCTGCGTGGCCAATGTCCGCAATGGCTTGGTGACAGTTGCGGGTGTCAACAATGTGGACGTTGATCTTGGCCGCGCTGAAGTGACGGTGCAGGGCGATCATCTCGACCGGCAGCAGATTACCGCCAAACTGGCGCAATTGGGTTACCCGGAAAAGGCATGATCGTCAAACAACACTCAAATGCACCGCGTCTTAGCGATTCCGAGCGCGAAAAGTTGAAACAACTGGCGTTGGCGGTCGTTGACATCGAGGCGCGTGCGGTCACTGACCTGCGGTCGCGCATTGATGATCAGTTTGTCCGCGCTTGCGAATACATGCTTGTTTGTGAGGGGCGTATTGTCGTCATCGGCATGGGCAAGTCCGGCCATATCGGCAGCAAGATCGCCGCCACGCTTGCCAGCACCGGCACGCCCGCATTTTTTGTGCATCCGGGTGAGGCCAGTCATGGCGATCTCGGCATGATCACCACTAAGGATGTGGTGTTGGCATTTTCCAATTCCGGTGAAACCGAAGAAATTATTACCATTTTGCCGTTGATTAAACGCTTGGGCGTGCCGCTGATTGCGTGCACTGGCAATCCGCAGTCGACGATGAGCAAGGCGGCGGATGTGCATATCAATGTCGGTGTCGCGCAAGAGGCGTGCCCTTTGGGTTTGGCGCCGACGGCCAGCACGACTGCTTCGCTGGTGATGGGCGATGCCTTGGCTGTTGCATTATTGGAAACGCGAGGTTTTACTGCCGAAGATTTTGCCCGTTCGCATCCGGGGGGGCGTTTGGGTCGGCGTTTGTTGCTGCTGATTCGCGACATCATGCACAGTGGCGAGCGCCTGCCCGTAGTGGGTGAAGATGCTTCGCTGGTCGATGCGTTGATGGAAATGTCACGCAAGGGTCTGGGGATGACAGCCGTTGTGAATCAACAGAGACAGCTGATCGGTATCTTTACCGACGGTGATTTGCGCCGCACCATCGATAAAGGTGTCGATGTTTATAAAGCCAAAATTGCCGATCTGGTGTCGCGGCAATGCAAAACCGTGCTTGAAGATGAATTGGCAGCCGAGGCTTTACGGTTGATGGAAACGCACAAGATCAACGCCCTGCCGGTGGTGGATGCCAAGGGCGCGCTGGTCGGGGCGCTGAATATGCACGACTTGTTGCGCGCCGGCGTCGTTTGAGAGGAAGGAAAGATGCAGGATATTCTGGCCAAGGCCGCGCGGATCAAGCTGGTGATTTTCGATGTCGATGGTGTGCTGACCGATGGTGGTTTGTTTATGGATCATCAGGGGCATGAGTATAAAAAATTCAATTCTCGCGACGGCCACGGCATGAAAATGCTGCAAGAGACCGGCGTCGAAATTGCGATTATTACCGGCCGTAATTCGCCGGTAGTAAATCATCGCATGAATGGTCTCGGTGTCAAGCATGTCTATCAAGGGCAGCAAGACAAACGCGTCGCTTTTCGGCAACTCATCAATGATCTGCAGCTTGATCCGCGTGATGTGGCCTATGTCGGCGATGATGTGATCGATCTGCCGGTAATGCGCCAGGTCGGGTTTGCTGTGGCGGTGCAGGATGCGCATGTTTTGGTCAAGCAACATGCCCACTGGCAAACACCCAGTCGTGGCGGTTGCGGGGCTGCGCGCGACATCTGTGAATTGATCATGGAAGCTCAAGGTAATTGGCAGGCGCAGTTGGCCCATTATCTGGAATGAACGACGATGGCCATCAGTGTCGATAAACGTTATCTTGGCCTATTGGTATTGGTGTCAGTGGCCGCTGCCAGTGTTTGGTTACAGCGCAGTACAGAGCCAGGTGCACAGCATATGGCGGGTGCCGAGAAGGCGCCGGATTATTATCTCGAAGGGTTCGTTGCCAAGACCATGGATGTTGAAGGTAGATTAAGCCAGCAGCTTGAGGCGAAATCGATGCTGCATTTCGAAGGAGAAAATGCCGCCGAGCTGGTTGCGCCGAACTTTACAAATTATCGGCCGGATGGGCAGGTCTGGACCATCAAGTCTGAGACTGCCACAGCGTATCAAGATCAGGATCTGTTACTGCTACGAGGGGCTGTTTTGATTCGGCGTCAGCCTTTGGCCGAGGATGGTCCTGTCGATATCAATACCCGCGAGCTGAAAGTTTATCAGACCAGCGAATTGGCTGAGACAAGTGAGGCAGTGGAAATTCGCGATGCCCGAGGTGTTACTTGGGGTGAAGGTATGAAAGTGGACATGCAAGCAGGTCATTTGCAATTATTGTCGAAGGTGCGAGGCGAGTATGTGGTTGAGCGTCATTAGAGGTGTCATGCTCTCGCTGGTACTGATTTCTGTAGCCCAGGCACAGGTGGACTCAGAACAACCGATTTATATTGAGTCGGACAGCCTGGATATCGATGACACACGTGGCGTGAGTACTTATCGCGGTAATGTTCAGTTTAAGCAGGGTGGC